>DATMUQ010000896.1:0-10332 GCA_035563795.1 Terriglobales bacterium
AATGGTATCAGCCACTGGACGGCAAAATCGATGCCGGCCTGATCGCCGATCTCCCCACCGCGAAGATCTTCACCTTCGACGGCAAGCTGATGGCGCTGCCCTATAACAACGACTTCCGCATCCTGATCTATAATCGTGCCCATCTGCAGCAGGCCGGCATCGCCGACGCACCGAAGACGCCGGACGAATTGCTCGATGCCGCCCGCAAGATCAAGGCGGCGAAGATCATCGACTATCCAATCGGCCTGCCCTTCTCGGCGACCGAAGGTGCTTCCACCGCCTGGTACCTGTTGACCAAGGCCTTCGGCGGCGATCTCTTCGACGACAAGTTCGAGCCGCTTTTCGTCTCGCCGGATTCCGCCGGCTACAAGGCGATGGCCTTCCAGATGCAGGCGCTGAAGGAAGGCCTGATCGATCCGGCATCCACGGGCCTCAAGGATGTCGACATCCAGGAACTCTTCAAGGCCGGCAAGATCACCTTCGATATCGCCGGCTGGGCCGGTAATATCGCGGTCTACAGCGATGCCAGCAAATCCAAGGTGGCGAAGGATGTCGCCGCGGCCCTGATGCCTTCCACCACCGGCAAGTCGCGCACCTTCGGCCTGCCCGGTGCCGTCGGCATCCCGGCCTCGGCCAAGAATCCGGAAGCGGCCCTCGCTTTCGCCAAGTGGATGCTGCAGCCGGAAAACCAGATCGAGAGCTATCTCACCCTCGGCAACCTGCCGACCCGCACCAGCGTCCTCGAAAAGCTCAATGCCGACGGCAAGCTCTATGAAGGCGACAAGCTGCTGCAGCAGGCCGCCGTGGTCGAGCCGCTCTTCGCCCAGGGAACGCCGGGCTGGTATCCGCAATTCTCCAGCGCCGTCGCCACCGCCCTCAACCAGGCGGCCAAGGGACAGGCCACGGTCGATCAGGCGGTGAAGCAGATCGCCGACGGCGCCAAGGCGGCACAGCAGTAACGCGACGCCTAACAGCACAGGTATGAAGATCAGGCCGATCCATGGTTCACTTTGAGCAGATGAAGCCGCCACCCGGCACCAGGCACGATGTCTGGCTGGGGCTCGGCTTTGCCATTCCGATCATCGTCATCATGGGCGGCCTGGTTTTCGTTCCCCTAGCTTCGACCCTGTGGGATAGCCTGTTCCGCATCGATCCGATGCGACCCGGGACACCTTTCGTCGGGCTGCAGAATTATGCCGGCTTCGTGACCGACCCTGCCATTCGTCAGGGTTGGTACAACACCTTCGTTTATGTCGTCCTCGCCGTGATCCTCGAGACCGTCGGTGGCCTTGGCGCCGCCTTGCTCTTGAGCCGGATCAAATATGGCCGGCGCTGGTTGCTGGCGGCTCTGGTGCTGCCTTGGTGCCTGCCGCCGGTGGTCAATGCCATCGTCTGGCTGTGGATCTACAACCCGAGCTACGGCCTGCTCAATGGCGCGCTGCATGCGATGGGCCTGATCGACCAGAACATCGTCTGGTTCAACAGCCGCAGCACCGCGCTCTTCCTCGTCACCGTCGTGCATGTCTGGCGCATGATGCCGCTGACGGCGATCATCCTGCTCGCGGCGCTGCAGAGCATTCCCCAGGATCTCTACGAAGCCGCCAAGCTCGATGGCGCCGGGCCGATCAAGTGCTTTCGCATGATCACCCTGCCGCTGATCGCCGGCGGGCTTGCTATCGCGCTCAGCCAGTCGACGGTCTTCGCGCTCAATCTCTTCGACGAAGCCTGGGTGCTGGCCGGTTCCAGCCTGGATACCCGCACGGTGATCATCCAGGTCTATATGTCGGCCTTCCAGAACCTGCATTTCTCGCAGGGCATGGCGCTTTCCGTCCTCACCATGATCGTGTCGCTGATCATCTCCGCCCTCTATGTCATGCGCGTCTATCGCGAAACGAGCTACGATTGATGACCCGCATCGCTTTGAACCGGATATGCGCCAGGCTTGGCCTGATCGCGGCCGTAATCCTGCTGCTGATCTGGTCGCTGGGACCGATCTATTGGTCGCTGGTGACCAGCCTGACCGCCCCCAATGAGATGATGACCGGCACGCCGCATCTCTGGCCGCCGCATGTGACCTTGGAGCATTACGGCAAGCTGTTCGGTGCCAGCAGCCAGTCGCAGGGCAATGAGGTGCAGTCGGTCTGGCCGCAATTCTCCGCCGCCCTCCTCAACAGCGTCATCACCTCCGCCGCTGCCACCGTCGTCACCGTGCTGATGGCCGCTTTCGGTGCCTATGCCTTCGTGCGGCTGCGCTTCCCCGGTCGCGATCTCATCTTCATGCTGGTGGTCGCGACCATGGCCGTGCCGGCCTATACGGTAATGATCCCGCTTTACCGGCTGATGATCTCGATCAATCTCATCGACACCTATCTCGGCATCACGCTCATTTATGTCTCGGCCTTCCTGCCGCTGGCCCTGTGGCTGATGCGCAGCGTCTATCGCTCGCTGCCGATCTCGCTGGAAGAGGCTGCCTGGCTGGATGGCGCCGGTCGCACCTATACGCTGGTGCGCATCGTGTTGCCGCTGGCGGCGCCTGGCCTCATCGCCAGCGCCATCCTCACCTTCCTCAGCGCCTGGGGCCAGTTCATGGTGCCGCTGGTCTTTTCGCCCAGCCTCGCCACCAAGCCGCTGACCGTCTTGATCCCCGAATTCGTCACCCGCAATTACGTCGATTACGGGCTGATGAATGCGGCGGGCGTCATCGCCATCGTGCCGCCGGTGATCCTGGTGGCCTTCCTCAACCGCTATCTCGTGCGCGGCCTGATGGCCGGCGCCGGGAAATGAACCTCTTGCACATTTGACAGAAGGAACAGAGACAATGAACGTGACCGAAAAGGTGATCGTCGAACAATTCGGCTTCTGGGAAAAGGCGCTGTCCCTGCCCTTGCCGACGCTCAGCGGCTCGACCTATGTCATCACCGGCTGCGGCACTTCCTTCTATCTGGCGCAGATCGTCGCCAGCGCCTTCAATCTCAACGGCAAGACGGCGATCGCCGTGCCGGGTGGCGAATGGGCGCGACGCCGCGATGCCTATCTGGCCGATCAGCGCAACCTCTGTGTCATCGCCCTCTCGCGCAGCGGCGAGTCGACCGAGACCGTGCAGGCAGTCGAGGTCAGCCGCAAGGCCGGCATGAAGACCATCGGCATCGTCTGCGAGAAGGAGAGCTCGCTCGCCCGTGCGGCGGAAACCGTGATCTATGCCGAGACCCACAAGTCGGAAGGCATCGTCATGACCGTCTCTGCCAGCCTGATGCTGCTGGTCGGTTTGCGCCTGGCGGGCGCCGAGGTCAGCCCGGCAGTGGTGCAGGCTGCCAAGGATAATTTCGAACGCATGGCCGCTGCCTTGCCGGCAATCATCAAGGGCCGCAGCCATTTCGTCTATCTCGGTGCCGGCGCGCTCTATGGCATGGCCTCGGAAGGCGCCTTGAAGCTGCAGGAAATGAGCCTCAGCTATTCCCAGGCCTTCCATCCGATGGAATATCGCCACGGCCCGATCAGCCTGGTCGATAGCAAGACCTTCACCGTGCTGCTCTATAGCCCCGATACCGCCGCCGAGGAAGCCAAGGTCGCCAGCGAGATCCAGGCCAAAGGCAGCTATCTGGTCGGCTTCGGCGGCCCGGGCGATCTTTCCTTGCCGGTGACGCTGGAAGGACCGCAACGCGCCCTCGTCGTCCTGCCGGCCTTGCAGATCCTCGGCGAGCGCGTGGCGGAAGAACGCGGCATGGATACCGTGGCGCCACGGCACCTCAACAAGGTCGTGGTCCTGTCCTGACCTCTGTCCAGCTTGCATGAAACGGGCGGCGTTCCGAAGATGCGCGCCGCCCGCCTATAGATCCGGAGTGACCGATGGCGGATGTTGAAATTGTCGATCTGCGCAAGAATTTCGGCGCGGTACAGGTGCTGAAAGGCATCGACCTGCAGATCAAGGATGGCGAATTCGTCTCGCTGGTCGGCGGATCGGGCTGCGGCAAGTCGACCCTGCTGCGCATCATCGCCGGCCTCGAGAGCCTCAGTTCCGGCACCATCCGCCTCGGCGGCAAGGTGATGGATGACGTCGCCCCCAAGGACCGCGACGTCGCCATGGTGTTCCAGAACTACGCCCTCTATCCGCATATGACGGTCGCCGAGAATATGGGCTTCAGCCTGCGGCTCCGCAACCTGCCCAAGGCCGAGATCCGCAAGGCGGTGGAACAGGCAGCGGCCATGCTCGGCCTCGATGCCTATCTCGACCGCCTGCCCCGCGCCCTTTCCGGCGGCCAGCGCCAGCGCGTCGCCATGGGTCGGGCCATCGTCCGCCAACCTTCGGTCTTCCTGTTCGACGAGCCGCTCTCCAATCTCGATACCAAGTTGCGGGTACAGATGCGGGTGGAAATCCGCTCGCTGCAACGCCGGCTCGGCACCACCTCGATCTATGTCACCCATGACCAGATGGAGGCGATGACCATGTCCGACCGGATCGTCGTCATGAATGGCGGCCGCATCGAACAGGTGGGAGCGCCGCTCGAAGTCTATGACAATCCCTGCAACCTCTTCGTCGCCACCTTCATCGGCTCACCGGCCATGAACCTCATCGAGGCTGTCCTGCAGCAGCGCGGTGACCGGTCGGCCGCTGCCGTCAACGGCCATGTGATCGATCTTGGCCGCCAGGTTCCGGCAGCTGCTGAAACCCGTATCTTTCTCGGCGTGCGGCCGGAACATCTGGCTATCGCCGATGCCGCTGACAGCCAGGGCGACACGCTGCCGGTAACCATCAATCTCGTCGAACCGACCGGTGCGGAAAGCCATATCTATGGCCGCTTCAAGGAAACGCCGATCATCGCCGCCCTCGCCGGCCGCTGCCCGCTGCAATCGGGCGAAAGCACACATCTACGGCTCGACCCCAAACATCTGCATGTCTTCGACACCGCCAGCGGTCAACGGATCTGAGCCGCGGCGTTCAAAAACAAACCGGCCCGGAGATCTCTCTCCGAGCCGGTCTTGATCATCAGTAAGCGCGGATGCGTCAGTTCTTCACCGGGAAGAACCAGAGATTGCGATCCGTATAGCCGAATTCCTTGATGATGGCGCTCAGCGTGCCATCGCCACGGATCTCATCGAGGGCGCGGGAGACGGCGTTGTTGAGATCGACGTCATCCTTGCGCAAGGCGTAACGGGCATAGCCGTATTCTTCCGGCAGCGGCTTATAGTCGCTGACCATCTCCATGGCAGCTTCGGGATGCTGCTTCAGGAACTGGCTGATCTTGATGTCGTCTTCCATGCCGACATCGAGACGGCCGGCGATGATGTCGGCGAACTCGGCCTCATTGGTGGTGTAAAGCTTGAGTTCCTTGAGATCCTTGCGGGCGGCGAGCAGTTGGTGATTGACCGTGCCGCGCAGGGTGCCGACGGTCTTGCCGGCGAAATCATCCCAGCCATGAACGTTCAGCGGATTGCCACGCGCCACGGCGATGCCGGAGCCGTACCAATAGGCCGGGCTGGTGAAGGAGACGACGGCGAGCCGCTGCTCGTTCTCATGCAGGTTGTCGACGATCACATCGGCGCGGCCGGCGAGCAAGGTCGGGATCAGTGAATCGAAGGGAACGATGTTCCAGGTGACCTTGGTGATGCCAAGGCGCTTGGTGATCTCGCGGAACACCCGCACATCGACGCCGTCATATTCCTTGGTCTTCTCATCCTGGAAGGTCGAGGGCGGATCGGCGGCGATCAGCAGCGTGATGCCATTTTCCACGGCCCGCTTATAGGAACCGTCACCACCGTTGAAGCTTACCCCCGGAATCCCGGAATCGCCTGCAAAAGCGGCGCTGACGCTCATCGCCAGCGCGGCCAAAGAGGTAAGTACGAGACCTGCAATCTTCATCTGCTATTCCCCTGCTGTTATAACCTGTGACACTTACAGATTGTTTGTTGCACCCAGTTCCCGGTTCCGCTCCAGCACCGAGCGGAAAAACTCCCGCGTGCGGTCCTGTTTCGGCGCCGAGAATATTTCGGAGGGCTTGCCCTCCTCGATCACCGTGCCATTGGCCATGAAGACCACCCGGTCGGAGACTTCCCGCGCGAAGCCCATCTCATGGGTGACGACGACCATGGTCATGCCTTCGTCGGCGAGATTGCGCATGACGCGCAGGACTTCGCCGACCAGTTCCGGATCCAGTGCCGATGTGACTTCGTCAAACAGCATCGCCTTCGGCTTCATCGCCAACGCCCGGGCAATCGCCACGCGCTGTTGCTGGCCGCCGCTCAATTCATGGGGATAGGCATCCGCCTTCATCTGCAGCCCGACCTTGCCCAGCAAGGCATGGGCATCCTGCCTGGCCTCGGCGGAAGACCGCCCCAGCACATGGATGGGCGCGACGGTGATGTTCTGTTCGACCGTCAGATGGGCGAAGAGATTGAAGGACTGGAAGACCATGCCGACCTGGGTGCGGAGCGCCTCGATCTTCTTTTCGCTGTCGATGACGGTCTTGCCGTCCTGCTGGTAGCGATAGACTGGCCGGTCCTCGATATAGATCGTGCCGCTGTCGATCTCTTCCATGTTGTTGATGCAGCGGAGCATGGTCGATTTGCCGGAACCCGAAGGCCCGACGACGCAGACCACCTCACCGGCATTGACGTTCAGCGACACGTCCTTGAGCACATGCAGATGGCCGAAGGACTTATTGATGCGATCGAGGCGGATCATGACTGGGAAGCCTCCCCGCTAGACATGGGCGCAATGAGCTGGGACGAGGAAGGCTTGCGTCTGCTGCTCTTATTGCCGATGGCCATCCGGCGTTCCAGCCAGCGCACCAGCAAGGCGGCCGGATAGGACAGGCCGAAATAGATGGCGCCGACGATGGTGAAGACGGTGAAATACTGGAAATTGGTCGAGGCAATGATCTGCCCCGAGAACATCAGTTCCTTCACGGTCACGATCGAGACCAGGGACGTATCCTTGAAGAGCGAGATGCAGTAATTCCCCAGCGGCGGAACCACGACCCGGATCGCCTGCGGCAGGACGATCAGGCGCAGCATCTTGTGGCGCGGCATGCCCAGCGCCTTGGCGGCCTCAATCTGGCCCTTCGGGATCGCCAGGATGCCGGCGCGATAGACCTCGGCGAGATAGGCCGAATAGTTGATCGCCAAGCCGATGACACCGGCGGTGAAGGGATTGAGGCGAACGCCGAATGCCGGCAGTACGAAATAGATATAGAAGAGCTGCAGCAACGCCGGCGTGCCGCGGATCACCTCGATATAGCAGGAAGCGAGCACGCGAATGATGCGCGAGCGCCCCAGTTTCGCCAGCGCCAGCAGCAGCCCCGCCGGCAGGCAGATCAGCATGATGCAGAGCGTCAACTCGACACTGGTAAGAGCGCCATGCAACAGATCCGGCAGGTAATCGCCGAGCCCGTCGAAATCGAACAGATTGAAGAACGTCAGCACAGACGGCCCTTTCGTATCAGCGGCTGCTCACGCGGCGGAGCGGAGATTGCGGATCGTGGAGATGTGGCGCGATGCGGCCGGGTCGGCGTCTGTCATGGCGGATCGGGCCGCCTCGGCCCGGCCATCCCCCTGCAGTCCGGAAGCCGGTGACAGGAAAATCGCGCAATGGATGAGCAATAGCTGGCCTCCCGCGGCACAAAGACGCGGTGCGGACACATCTATGGACATTGGATCCAGTCTGGCTAGCGTAGGAACCGGTCCCGCATCTATCGTGGCCGGCCCTTACGGAGACACCTTGTCTTCCCCGCTGCACAGGATTTACGCAAGCATCCTGACCGGCAATCGCCGCCCGGATACCTGAATGTCGATTCTGGCCCCAACCCATCTCGCCCCCAGCGGCCTGGAATGTAACTAAGCTGTTTCGTTATACGAAACGCCATTCCGCTATACAAAACTTAAGAACTGCGAATGGCTTTGTCAACTGGCTTCGCTGGTGTCCGGCGGCCAGACAATCAACGGTTGCGGGCTATTCAAGGGATGAAAGAACGGGCAGCTGTATAGAACGACGTTTCTCCCCGCTCCGGCGAAGCCGCGCTGCCTATGGCCGCGACAACAACGAAACTCGAAGCCGAGCCCGACCCAAAGTATCCGGCGCAATTCTTATTTGCGAATGATTATCATTTGCGATATGAGTCGGCCGATCCGCTTCGCAATAGTTCAGGGGACGATGGCAGGTATGAAGAGCATCTCGAAATCCCAGGCGCTGCGCCTGGGAGCTGTGGCGACGACGCTGACTCTCTCGGCAATCGCGGCGCCGGCCGGGGCAGACATGCATTTCCTCGATCATCGTGGCCAGGAGATCGTGCTGGAGCAGGCGCCCAAGCGCATCGTCTCGATGTTTGCTTCGGGTCCCCTCGTCTATTACGCCGTGGAAGGCAGCGGTGAGCATGTCGTTGGCGTCAATAAGAAGGCCCAGGACATGTACGAGCACAGCATCTATGCGGAGATGATACCGCAATATCTGAAGCTGAATTTCGATGTCGCTGGCGAGGGCTTCGCCCCGAATGTCGAAGCGATCCTCGCCTTGAAGCCGGACGCGGTTCTGCAATGGACCTTCGATCCCAAGATCATCGAGCCCTTGGAGCGGGTCAATCTGCGGGTCATCGGCTGGGATTGCTGCACCAAACAGCAGCGCCGGGACTATCTGATGCTCGCCGGCTACATGTCGGGCCGTGTCGATCGGGCGCAAAAGATTCTGGCGCAGCAGGATGCGACAGAAAATGCGCTGCGCGACCTGTTTGCCAAGGCCAAGCTCGACAAGCCGACCTCCATCCTGGTGCTGGACCAGGTCAAGGAAAGCATCCGCGTCATCGCCAACAGCTCGCAGGATTATGCCCTGAGCGGCACGGTCAACTTGGCGGCCGATACGAGCGGCGAGTGGTGGCGGACGATCGATGCGGAACAGCTCCTGGTCTGGAATCCGGCCCTCATCGTCATCCCGGCCTATGCCACCGATCTGAGCCCGGCGGACATCTACAGCAACCCGATGTTCGCGAAGATCGACGCCGTGAAGAACAAGCGGGTGTACAAGTTCCCGCAATTCAACCGCTCGCCCGATGCCGCCGAGATCTATCTCTCGGATGACTGGCTGGCGCGCATCGCCCATCCGGATCTCTTCAAGGATCCCAAGGCCTTCCGCGGCACCGTCAAGGACAGCTACAAGATGATTTATCAGCAGGATCTGACGGACGCACAGATCCGGACGATCCTGGAACTCGACCAGAACAACGGCTCCGCCGGCTACGCCGATATTTTCGGCTGAGTGCCGGCATGACTGCGGCAGCATCGGTTACAGCCTTCCTTGCCGGGATGACCACCACGCCGCAGCGGCGTGGCAGGCTGGTGATCGTCGCCCTCAGCCTGCTGCTGGTCCTTTGTGCACTCTACTCGATGACGCTGGGTCGCTATGGGGTCAGCGTCGGCAATGTCTGGCTGATCATCTGGAACCACGTCATCCCGGTGACACATCCGGGCTGGACCGATGTTGATGCCAATGTGGTGGAGGCCGTGCGCCTGCCACGCATCCTCGCCGCCCTGCTGGTCGGCGCCGGCCTGGCGATCTCGGGCGCGGCGCTGCAGGGATTGTTCCGCAACCCCCTGGTCGATCCCGGCATCATCGGTGTGACCGCCGGTGCCGGCTTCGGCGGCACCGTGGCGATCCTGCTGGTCGGCGGCGGCACGGTGGTCCTCGGCACCGCCTTTGCTTTTGGCATCGGCAGCCTGCTGTTGGTCCGCTTCCTCGCCAGCGTCAAGGGACGCACCTCGACGCTCACTTTCATCCTGGCCGGCGTGATCGTCTCCAGCTTTTTCGAGGCGGCGATCTCCATCGTCAAACTGCTGGCTGATCCGCATCAGAAGCTGCCGGCCATCACCTATTGGCTGATGGGCAGCATCGCCGCCACCGGCTACAGCGATCTCGCATTGCTCGCTATTGCCATCCTGCCGCCGGCGATCGTCATCTTCATGCTGCGCTATCAGATCAATATCCTCTCTCTCGGCGAGCAGAATGCCCGTGCGCTTGGGTCGCCGGTCGAAGCCGTGCAATGGATCATCTATGCCGCGGTAGCCTGCATCTCGGCCGGAATCGTGGCGACTTCGGGCATCGTCGGCTGGGTCGGATTGGTCATCCCCCATCTCGGCCGTGCCCTGGTCGGTCCGGACCACAGCCGGCTGCTCCCGGTCTCGGCCCTGCTGGGGGCGATCTACCTGTTGCTGGTCGACGACATCGCCCGGACAGCGACCGTTGCCGAGCTGCCGATCGGTATCATCACGGCACTGATCGGCGTGCCGGTCTTCGCGCTGATCCTGCGACGCAGCCAGGCCCGGAATGGGTGGGCGCATGATTGAGACCCG
>DATMUQ010000897.1:0-6585 GCA_035563795.1 Terriglobales bacterium
TGCGCGTAACGCTGCAAAGCGAGGCCGAAATGGCCGAGATTCTCCGGCGCATAGACCGCCTGTGCCTGCGAGCGCAGCACCAGCGTGTTGATCATCGCTGCATAGGGCGAGCCGACTGCCTTGTGCAGCAGGTTGGTGAAGTGCTTCGGGCGGATCACCTGGCCCTTGGCGAGCGAGAAATCGAGGCCGTGCAGGAATTCGCGCAACGCCTCGATACGCGCGGGATCCGGCGTCTCGTGCACCCGGTACATGCAGGGCTGCTTGCGCTTTTCCAGGCTCTCCGCTGCCGCAACATTGGCGGCGATCATGAATTCCTCGATCAGGCGATGGCTGTCGAGCCTGGCCCTGGGCACGATACGGTCGATCTTACCTTCCGGGTTGATGAAAACCCGGCGCTCGGGCAGGTCGAGATCGAGTGTCCCGCGCTGTTCGCGTGCCGCCAGCAGTGACTTGAAGGCGCCATAGAGCGGCTTGATCACCGGTTCCAGGATGGGATGCGTGATGTCATCGGTGACGCCGTCCATGGCGGCTTGCGCCTGCTCATAAGTCAGGCGGGCGGCGGAGCGCATCAGTCCGCGCATGAAGCGGTGATTGAGCTTTTTCCCCGCGGCATCGATGGTCATCTCGACGGCCATGCAGGGCCGCTCTTCCAGCGGCTTCAGCGAGCACCAGCCATTGGAAAGCTCTTCCGGCAGCATCGGCACGACGCGGTCGGGAAAATAGACCGAATTGCCGCGCTCGCGCGCCGCCTTGTCGAGGGCATCGCCGGTTCGCACGTAGTGCGCCACATCGGCGATGGCGACCAGCAGGACCCAGCCGCCGGGATTGTTGGGGTTGGGGTCGGGCTTGGCATGGACCGCGTCATCGAAGTCGCGGGCATCGTCGCCATCGATGGTGACAAGCTGGATGTCACGGAGATCGGTCCGGGTACCGAGGGTCGCGCCCTTGGCCGCCGCTGCCTGTGCCAGAGCGCCTTCGGAGAAGGTCATCGGGATGCCATGCTCGACGATGGCAATGAGGCTGATCGACTTCGCCTCGCCGATCCGCCCCACCCGCTCGATGATGCGGCAGCGCGGTGTCCCCATGCGCCGGGCCTGCTCGACCAAAGCGATGACAATATCACCGTGGCGGGCATTGCCGATGTGATTGGGGTCGACGTTGAATTCCGTCTTCAGGCGCTTGTCGGTGGGGATGACCCGGGCATGACCATGGCGGTCGCGCTCGAACAACCCGACCACGCGCTGGGCATGGTGATCGAGGCGGCGGATCGGCTGCGCTTCATAGAGGTCGGAATCCTTGCGCTCCAGACGGCACAGGGCCCGGTCGCCGCTGGTGAGCGGTCGGTCGGTACGCTTGTTGTCGATGACGAGGATGCGCGGTGCTGCATCGTCCTTTGGGAAATCGACCGGCTGACCCCAGAGATCGCCGTCCTCATCCGGGCCGATCACCTCGATCACCGTCACTTCGGGCAGGGCGCCGCTGCGGGCGAGGCGCCGGCCGCGGCCGCGATCGACCTCGCCTTCGGTCTCCAGCTCCTTCAATAGTACCTTCAGCGGAATCTTATCTGCGCCACGCAGATTGAAGGCGCGGGCGATCTCGCGCTTGCCGACCGGACCATCCTGTTCCTGGATGAAGGCCAGCACCTGTTCCTTGGTGGGGAAGGGAACGGCCTTTGCCTTCTTGGTCGGCTGCGCGTCGCCAGCTTCCTCCCGCGCGCGCCGATCGGCGCGTGGCGTATCCGCCTCGGTCTGGAGCTTGCCGAGGCGGGGCTTATTGCGGTGCTTTGAATTCGATTTCGACAAAGACAAACTCGTAATCGTTGGCGTTGATGACGTTATGCTCGACACCGACTGGCCGGTAATAGGATCTGCCGGCGGTCAGTTCGGCGAAGCGTGTTTCCTTGCCGTCTTCCAGCTGCAGCTTGCCGGTCGTCATCGGCACCACGACATAGTCATAGGAGTGGCGGTGCCAGGTCGTCTCGGCACCCGGCTGGAAGCGCCATTCGGTGACGATGACGCGATCATTGTTGACTTGCACGGTGGGCTGTGCGGCTGGCCTGGTCGACATGGTTGTTCCACTCCCCTTATTGGCCGGCAGCATAGCGGCTGGCGGCTAGACTGACCAGCGGGGGCGGTGGCACCAGATTCTGTGAGATTCGGACTTATGGATTCGGCCGTGTCAGCTGGCCGGCAGAACACCTTCGAATTCCAGCAGGCCACGCTTCACCGCGAGCCCGCCGGCATAATCCGTCAGGGCGCCAGTGCTGGCGATCAGGCGATGGCAGGGAATGATGAGCGAGATGGGATTGGCGCCATTGGCGGCGCCGATCGCCCGGGCACCCTTGGGCAAACCGAGCTGGGTGGCGAAGGCGCCATAGGTGAAATGGCTGCCAAACGGGATGCGCTGCAAGGCAGCCCACATCCGCTGCTGAAAGGGCGTGCCGCCAGGAGCTAAGGGAAGATCGAAATCTCGCCGCTTGCCGGCGAAATAGGCGCCGACCTGATCGGCGACATGGGTAACGGCTTTGTCGTCCCAGAGGATCGCTTGCGAGTCGATTCGCCAGCGGAAGGAGCTGACCTCGCCGGGGAAGGCCAAGCGGGTCAGGCGGCCCTGGTCATCGATCAGCGCCGTCATCGGCCCATAGGGGCTCGGGATGTGACCGCCACGCAAGGGGCTGGCTCCTAGCATCTTGGTTCTAGACGCCATGCCCCTCACGTCGCGATTTCCGATGGTTGCGCATGCATGTCACCTGCTCAGCCGGGCCGGCCGACCCGGTCCGTACTGGCAAAATGCGATTCCCGGCGGTTATCCGCAAGATCGGCGGAGGTCAGGCCGATATCGCGCAGCAGATAGGCACTGAACTGGGCAACATGCTGCATGTCTTTCTGGTACTGCCGGCGCTTCTGCCAGCCGTTAAACCAGTCGCTCAACCCGGACTGGAGCCGTCCGGCGACGGTCGTTGCAGCGGCCGGGTGGGCCTGGGCGAGGCAACCGGCGGAATTCGGTTCGAAATCGACGCTCTTCATGGTTTTCCTCATATCTCTAAGGGTTTTGCCTCTGGGCCGTTCGTTGCCCGTGAGTTGAATATGGGCGCAAAAATCCCCCTTGAAAAACGATGTCTCGTCACGTTCACTGTTAGAAAATCTCGTATCTCGACACTCTGAAGGACAGCCATAAACCCCATGAGCCAGCTGCCGCCCCTGAAAGCCGTCTGGTATTTCGAAAGTGCTGCCCGCCACCTCAATTTCAGCAAGGCAGCGGCGGAGCTGAACGTTACTCACAGCGCCATCAGCCATCAGATCCGGGCGCTGGAGGACTGGGTCGGCCAGCCGCTGTTCGAGCGCGGGGCACGAGGCCTGCGGCTGACGGAGACCGGGCAACAGTTCCTGCCGCCGATTCGCATCGCCTTCCAGCAGCTGACCCAGGCCGGCCAGGCGGTACGCCATGCCGCCCGCGGCGGGCCCCTGACGGTGAGTGTTCTCCCCTCGCTGGCGTCGAAATGGCTGGTGCCGCGCCTGAGTGATTTCCGCAGCCGCTATCCCGATATCGACGTCCGCATCTCGGCCACCGGACAGCTGGAGCATATCGGCCGCGGCGACATCGATGTCGGCATTCGCTACGGCGCTGGCAAATGGTCGGATCTGGAGGCCGAGCTGCTGCTGCTTGACGACCTCTTTCCGATCTGCAGCCCGAGCCTGCTCAAGGGACCGAAGCCGCTGAAGGAGCCGCGTGACATCGCCAATTTCCCGTTGCTCTCCGACAGCGACTGGCGACCGGCGGAATATGAGTTCTGGCATAACTGGCTGGAGCTTGCCGGCATTGCCGATCTCGGCCTCAAGCCCGACATGACCTTCACTGCCTCCAACCTGCTGATCGATGCGGCAATCGCCGGGCTTGGCGTCGGCCTCGGCAATACCATGCTGGCCGGTGCCGATATCAAGGCCGGGCGCCTGGTGAAACCCTTCGAGCTCTCGCTGAAGCTGGAGACCGGTTATTACCTGGTCTATGGGCCCGGTGCCCTGAAGCGGCCGAAGATCAAGGCCTTCCGCGATTGGATGTTCGATCATATGGCGGCCCTCCAGGAAGGCTGACCCGTCTAGAGCGCGATCGTTCTTCACGGAAGCAGACTTGCTTCCGTGAAGAACGTGAATCGCCCTCTATCTTATTGAAGAGAGACGGATTCACATTTTAGACAAAATCGCAGAGCGATTCTGTCTAAAACGATCCGACTCTAGGCCGCCATATGCAGACTGGCCCAGAAATGACAGGTGGCGAGGCTGCGGTGCGGCGCGAAAGGCGCCATCAGTTCCGCCGTCTCCTTGGCATCGGGGCGGATCTCGCGGCTATGGAAACGCTGCAGGGCGGTGGCCAAAGCCGAATCGCCGACCGGCACCGCATCGGCAAAGCCGAAGCCGCGCAGCATGATGTAATTCGCCGTCCAGGGGCCGAGCCCGCGCACTGCCAATAGCTTCGTCTCCGCCTGCCGGGTGGAACCATCGGCCAAAGCTGTGAGATCAAGGGCGCCCGATGCCACCAATTGCGCGGCATCGATCAGGTAGCGGGCCTTCGAACGGGAGAAGCGGCGGCTGGTGAGATCGCCGGCATCGAGATTGGCGACGGTCGCCGCGTCGGGATGCAGGCGCATGTCGCTGCTGCCCGGCACCTTGATGCCGGCGAGATCAATGAGGTCGCGCCGCAGGGAGGTGGCAAAAGCGAGATTGATCTGCTGGCCAATGATCGACCAGGCCAGGGCCTCGAAGATGCTGGGTGTCAGGGGAATACGCAGCCCCGGCTGATGCGCGGTCAGGCGCCGGATCGCTGCATCGCGCTTGCCGCGCGCTTCGAAACCGAGTGCATCGCTGCCGAGGCCGATCATGCGCAAGAGAATGCGATGTGCTTCCGCCATGGCCACCGGACTGAGCGGCTTGGCGGCCGTCACCTGGCAATTCAATGTATCGGTCGAGAAGGTGAGATCGAGGATGGCTGGCTGGCCGTCCAGCGCTTGCACCTTCAAGAGCCGGTTCTCGCCGATGCGGCGCTCCGCTGGCCCATCCTTGTCGCGGCCATGATAGGCGAGCGCCTCGTCGGCCCGGAAATCGGCCGGCAATTGCAGTTGGAAGCGATCGCTCTTGGTTAGCCCGCGATAGGCGCCGGGCGTCATGCCGGCGGCGGCGAGGAATTGGCGATGGAAGGTCGCCTCGCCGTCATAGCCGACGGCATAGGCGATATCGATCACCCGCTCCTTGGTCGACAGCAGCATCTCGCAGGCATGCCGGATGCGCTCACGGTGCAGCAGGGCGGCGGGCGTCAGATGCGCTTCGCGGCGCACGAGATCGTTGAGCTTGGTGCTGCTGATGCCGCAGGCCTTGGCGAGGTCGCCGATCTCGGAGAAAGCAGCCGGATCGGCGCGCAGACGTGTCAGCAGGCCGGTATAAAGGGCGGCATCCCAATCCTCACCGCGATAGAAGAGCTCGGGCCGGCAACGCTTGCAGGGCCGTAGGCCGGTGGCAGCAGCACTTGCCTCGTCACCGAAGAAGCGAACGTTTTCCAGCTTCGGTTTGCGCGCCGGGCAGGAGGGCAGGCAATAGATCCCCGTCGTCAGCACGCCGGTGACGAAGCGGCCGTCATAACTGCGGTCTTTCGCCAGGATGCGCTGATACATGAAGTCGTCCGTCATGGCCTGCTTGGCACGCGCCATCTGCAATTCTGCCCTTTGTGATCCATCAGGCACGGCGCACCCCATATCGGTCAAGGCTGCCACGCCGCTCTTCTTCCGCGCGATCGAGAGGATCGCCGACCAGAGAGCGGAATTCTGCACTGATTTCACAGCGAGGCAAGGCGCGGTCGGCGCGTCTCAGCCAGTCAACTGACAAGAAACAGCCAAGGACCTTGATAAGACGGCCGGCCCAATGTCTGGCAGTCGCCGGCGACAAGAAACGGATATTGGGATGTTGAGATGACATGGCACCCATCGGTCTGAGCTATCCAAGCGGATGCGCCCGACCATGATCTGGATCAGGTTGGCTTGCCTCTCATTCCAACCGTTGGAATTGCCAGCCGCCCTGTCCGTCAGCAGCAAAACGAAAACGCACCGGTCTGGTGGGACCGGTGCGTGTTTGTCTTTAGCTCAGCGACGAGTTCAGCCGTTGGCGGCTTTCTTCGTCGCAACCTTCTTGGCCGCCGGCTTTTTCGCTGCCGGCTTCTTGGCGGCAGTCTTCTTTGCCGCGGCCTTCTTCGCGGCGGGCTTCTTCCCCGGCGCTGCGTCATCATCACCGGCGGCAGTCTTCTTGGCGGCAGCTTTCTTCGCTGCCGGCTTCTTGGCGGTAGGCGCCTTGGCTGTTGCCTTGGCGCCCTTGCGGCCGGCCTTGCCGCTGCCGACCTTGTCGGCGCGCGCGGCGATCAGGGCCACCGCCGCATCCATGCTGAGCGACGCCGGGTCGAGGTCCTTCGGGATGGTGGCATTGACGGCGCCGTGCTTCACATAGGGGCCATAGCGACCCTCATGCACAGTAACCGGCGCATTGTCGGCCGGATGCTTGCCGATCTCACGGCCCGGTGCTGCGGCAGCACGGCCACCGCGGCCAC
>DATMUQ010000898.1:0-5115 GCA_035563795.1 Terriglobales bacterium
AAAACGCGTTCATAAAGGCCGGCGGCCGGCAACCGGCCCTCATGTGCCCGGAAATAGGCGCGGAGGTGACGGTCGACTGACTGCCCCAATGTCTCTTCCCCGACCGGTGCCGCGGACGCGCCCCTGTCTTCGCTCTCGGTCGCCAGTATCGTGCCAATATCCTGATCGGTCACCGCGGCGGCAATGATCCGCGCGTCGATCACGCTCTCGGAATAGAGGACCGCCACGCGCCGCATCAGGTTTTCCAGTTCGCGCACATTGCCGGGCCAAGTATAGCGCTTCAGCTCGGCAAAGGCGCTGGCATCGAGATGTTTGGCCGCCATCCCCTCCTGTTCGGCCTGGCGGAGGAAGTGCCGGGCGAGATCGCCGATATCTTCCAGCCGTTCGCGCAGGGGGGGCAATTTCAGCGGCACGACATTGAGGCGATAAAACAGGTCTTCGCGGAAGCTTCCCTGCCGGATCATCTGCCGCAAATCGCGATGGGTGGCCGCGATGATGCGGACATCCGCCTTGATCGTCTGGCGGCCACCGACCGGCGTGAACTCGCTGGTCTGCAGCACGCGCAACAACCGGGTCTGCGCCTCCAAAGGCATGTCGCCGATTTCGTCGAGAAAGAGCGTGCCGCCATTGGCCTGTTCGAACCGGCCGCTGCCGCGCGAGATAGCCCCGGTGAAGGCCCCCTTCTCATGACCGAACAATTCGCTTTCGATCAGGTCCCGCGGGATCGCCGCCATGTTGATGGCAACAAAGGGCATCGACTTGCGGCGCCCGAAATCGTGCAGGACCCGGGCCACCAGCTCCTTGCCGGTGCCGGATTCGCCGTGGATCAGGGTGGTCATGTCGGTATTCACCAGGCGCGCCAAGACCCGGTAGATTTCCTGCATCGCCGGCGACCGGCCGATCAGCGGCAACGCCTCGCCGTCCCGCTGTGGTGCCTCCATCTCCGGCGTTTCAGCCTGATTGAGCGCACGTTCCACGGCGCCGATCAGCGCCCGCAGATCGAAGGGCTTCGGCAGATATTCGAAAGCGCCTCGCTCGGTCGCCCGGATCGCCGTCAGCAGGGTGTTCTGTGCGCTCATGACGATGATCGGCAGGTCCGGTCGCTGCATTTTGATGCGAGGAATGAGATCGAGGCCGTTCTCATCCGGCATCACGACGTCGGTGATGACGACATCGCCCTCGCCCCGCTCCACCCAATTCCACAAGGTGGCGGCATCACCGGCGGCGCGCACATTATGGCCGAGCTGGCCCAACGCCTGGCTCAGCACCAGACGGATGGCGCGGTCGTCATCGGCGACGAGAATGGTGGCCGTCATCGCCGGGCCTCGTCATTGCCGCTATTGTCGTCACTGCCGCGCTCGGTGGACGGCTCATAGAGCGGCAGCATGACGGCGAACTGGGTGTTTCCCAGCTCGCTGGTGAATTCGATGATCCCGGCATGGTCCTGCACGATCTTGGCGACCAGGGCCAGACCAAGCCCCTTGCCGCCCGGCTTCTCGCTGACGAAGGGATCGAACAGGCTGGCCTGCAGATGGGCCGGCACGCCGCTTCCATTATCCTCGACCGTGATGCAGATGCAGCGCTTGTGGCGCCAGCTGCGATTGCGTTCGCCGAGCCGGAGACCGGTATGATAGCTGGTGCTGAGGGTGATGACGCCACCCTCGGTCGGGCAGGCCTCGGCGGCATTGCGGACCAGATTGAAGAAGGCCTGGATCAGCATGTCGCGATTGCCGCTGACCGGCGGCAATGACGGATCGAAGCGCAGCTGGAAATCGACCTCGGCGCCGACACCGTGCTGGGCCAGGCGACGCACCCGGTCGAGCACCTCATGGATGTTCACCGCCTCCAGACGCGGTGGCCGGTCATCGGTGAACATCTCCATGCGGTTGATCAGCGCCACGATCCGATCGGTTTCCTCGCGGATCAGCTCGGCAAGCTGCAGATCGGCACCGCTGAGCTTGGCTTCCAGCAACTGCGCCGCACCGCGGATGCCGGAAAGCGGGTTCTTCACCTCATGCGCCAGCATGCCGGCCATGGCCCGCACGGACCGCGCCGCATCGCGTCCCATCTGTTGCTGGGAAATGCGCCGTTCGATGCCCCGGTTGAGCATGGCGATGACGACATGGCCCGGCTGTTCGGCGATCGGCGCAATCTCCACCGCCATATGGGCCGCTTCAAGCCGCGGCCCGCCTATCGAGAGGTCGTATTCGGTGACCGAAATATGCTGCGACCGTGCGGCAGAAATGAGGGCAAAAAGAGGATTATCGGCGGCGATCACGTCGCGCAGCGGCATCGCGCGGAGCAAGGCGCGGCTCTGGCCGAGCAGCACTTCCGCCGCGGCATTGGCATCGGTCACCCGGTTCGCCTCATCGACGGCGATCACCGCGATCGGCAGCGTCTCGAGGACAGCACTGCGATCGGCAATGGCGACATTTTCCGCTTTCGGCGACGGCGTGGTCTCAACTGCCACGACTGCATCTTCCGGTTTGCTGTTGCCGGAAGCGAGGCGCAGATTGCGACTGCGGCCGGCCATGTCAGGCTGCCAGACGGTCGATCTGCGGCTCATAGAAGTCGCGGATCGCCACCGTCACCTGCTTCGGATCGTCGATCTGGTTGATCCGGGTGCGGAATTCCGCCGAGCCGAACAAGCCCTTCGAATACCAGGAGACATGCTTGCGGGCGATCTTCAGGCCACCGCTGACGCCGTAATGCTCCAGCATCGCCTCGTAATGCCCGAGCAGCATCTCCATCTGCTGCTGCAGCGGCGGTTCAGCCAGGCGCTCGCCATTCTTCAGATAGGCCATGACCTGGGAAATGAACCAGGGCCGGCCATAGGCGCCCCGGCCGACCATGACGCCGTTGGCCCCGGACTGTTCCAGCGCCGTCGCGGCGTCTTCCAGCGTGACGATATCGCCATTGACGATTACCGGCACGGAGACCGCTTCCTTGACGCGGCGGACAAAGGCCCAATCGGCGGTGCCGTTATAGAGCTGGCAGCGGGTGCGGCCGTGGATGGTGATCATCTTGATGCCCGCCTCTTCAGCGATGCGCGCCAGATTGGGGGCATTGAGACTGCTGTGGTCCCAGCCCATCCGCATCTTCAACGTCACCGGCAGATCGACCGCCTTGACGGTGGCTTCCAGGATCTTGGCCGCCGTCACCTCGTCGCGCATCAGCGCCGAGCCGGCATGGCCATTGACCACCTTCTTCACCGGGCAGCCGAAATTGATATCGATGATGGCGGCGCCCCGGTCCTGGTTCAGCCTGGCCGCTTCCGCCATGACATGGGGCTCACAGCCAGCAAGCTGCACCGACATGGGGAACTCCTCGGCACAACTGGTCGACATCTTCATCGACTGGCGGTTTTGCCGGATCATCGCTTCGCTGGCGATCATCTCCGAGACGACCAGACCGGCACCGCAGCTTTTCACAAGGCGGCGGAACGGCATATCGGTGACGCCGGACATCGGCGCCAGGATAACGGGATCCTCGATGGTGATCGGCCCAATCTGAATGCTCATTTTTTCAGCGGTATCCAAAACTGCTTATTTTCTAGGCGATTTCTACGCTACCGCTGGCAAAAAGCAACAGTTTTCGGTGCCGAATACTCTGCTTTAGTTGTAATTTATGAGCAAGATAGAACTTTATACGAGAAATTCATCCCAATAGAACATCGCGGACAAATTTGACGCCGGGATAGGCCAAGGTCAGCAGGAGATAGCCGGTCATCAACCAGCGGGCCGCCAGACGCCCGCGCAGGCCGGTCGCCTGATGCAACACGAGAAAAACCAGGATCACCACGAAGGCCAAGGCGGAGAGCAGCACTTTATGGGCCATTTCATGCGGCAGCAGGAAGAGGTGGCCGGTATCCATGAATTCGTTGGCGACACCGCTCGCCAAAGCCAACCCCATGGCAATCGCCGCCAGCCAGAGCAGCCGCTGCTGCAATTGCTCGGTCGCGGCGACCGGGGGCAGACGGCGCATGACCCAGCCCTGGCGGCGCTGCTTCATGGCCCGCTCCTGCAGCACGATCGCCAAGGCGGCAACCGCGGTAATGGTCATCAGGGCATAGCTGCCGACCGCCAGCAGGATATGGGCGGTGAACCAGGGGAGCGACGCCGCGGCGCTGGTTTCCGGTGCGGCGAACCACCCCGCCAGCCCGGCCAAGCAGGCCAGCAACAGCAGATAGGGCGCCAACAGGCTGCTCAGCGGCACGGCGGCACGGTCGAAAGCGGCGATCAGCGCATAGATCAGCAAGGTGGCGCCAACCACGACCCAGAGATTGGCAACCAAGCCGGCCTGCCAGCCGCCGGCCGTCAGCTGCCATACAACGCTGCAGGCGCAGATGGTGGCAACCAGCCAGAGCAGCCAGAATAGGAACGGCCGCTCGAGCCGTCCGGTCAAGGCTGCAAGACTGAAGGGAATGAGGCCGATAATGGCCGCGCTTTCAAGAAGCTGAATGGTCGACATGGCGCGCATTATCATTAAACTGCGCCGCCTTGGCAAACGGCGCGAGGCGTGCCTGCCCGAGGGCGTCCCGGCATCGGAAAATGGGCTGGCCGCTCTCCCCGCCCCGCCGTTAAAAGCCACAGACACAAATAGACTTGGTAAGGAAGAAGGCGGCATCTTCACGCCGCGCGAATGGACATCAGATGAAAAAGGCGATTGCCCTCATTGTCGCCGCCGGAAGTGGCCTGCGGGTCGGCGGCGAGATTCCCAAACAGTTCCTGCATCTGGGGGGCAAGCCGCTGCTCCGTTATTGCCTGGAAACCTTTGCCGCCCATCCACGGATCAGCGGCATCTGCGTCGTGATCAATCCCAGCTATCGCCCCTTCTATGAAGCGGCGGTTGCCGGGCTGGATGTCTTGCCGGCAGTCGATGGCGGTACGACGCGGCAGGAATCGGTCCGCCTCGGCCTGGAAAGCCTGGCAGCGATGCAGCCTGATCTGGTCCTGATCCATGATGCGGCGCGCCCCTTCCTCGATGCCGCGACCATCGACCGCACCCTCGATTCCCTGGCCGAGCACAGCGCTGCCCTGGTCGCCGTCCCCGTCGTCGACACTCTGAAGCGGGCCGAGGGCAGCTTCAGTGGCCTGACCGTCGATCGCAAGGATC
>DATMUQ010000899.1:0-3614 GCA_035563795.1 Terriglobales bacterium
ATGCCGATCTCGATTATCAGATCGAGGCCGACCGCCTGTGTGACGCGCTCAATTTCTACCTGCGGCCGACGCCGGTGGCGATCATCGCCGCCGAACAGGTCACGGAGGATTTTCATGCGCGGTTCAGCGCCAAGGGTCGCGCTTACTGCTATCGCATCGTCAACCGCCGCAGCCCGCTGACGGTCAATCTCGGTCGGGCCTGGCACGTCAAGGCGCCGCTGGATGTTCCCGCCATGCACAAGGCAGCACAGTTGCTGCTTGGCCATCATGACTTCACGACATTTCGCGCCTCGCAATGCCAGGCGAAATCACCGATGAAGACTCTCGACCGGCTTGATGTCCATCGCATCGGCGAGGATATCGAGATCATCGCTGAATCGCGTTCTTTCCTGCACCACCAAGTGCGCAACATGGTGGGCAGCCTGTCGCTGGTCGGGATCGGTAAATGGTCGGCCGATCGCCTCAAGGCAGCACTCGAGGCCAAGGACCGTGCGAAGGGCGGACCGACGGCACCGCCGGACGGGCTCTATCTCACCGCCGTTCGCTACTAGCGGCGATCTCTCACTATATTCAGGCTGCACGACCTGTCCTTCTTGGGGCCGGCAGCATGACATTTGCGTGGCGCGCGCAGCGCTTGATGTAGGTCAAGGCGCTCAACCGGCAGCGCGTTACGGTGTCGTTGGATTGGATCATTGTTGGGCATCGGACGTTCGCCAGAACCAGCCGCGAACCGCCCTCAGGAGCGCCAGATGAGTAACGTATGGTTACCGCCGATGACGGCCAGCGACATCATGACCAAGGATGTCCTGTTTGTCCGCCCGGACACGCCGACGCGAACCGTCGCGAAATCGCTGCTCGAGAAAGGCATCAGCGCCGCCCCCGTCGTCGATGCGAACGGCACGGTCGTCGGCATGGTGAGCGAGGCCGATCTGCTCGGGCGCCAGATCCAGGGGCGCACGCCGAACCGCATGTGGTGGCTGGAAATGCTGGCCGAGGGCGAAGACCTTGCCGCGGAATTTCTCGACTATGTGAAGAGCAACGACCCGGTGGTGCGCGACGTCATGCGGACACCCGTCGTTACGGTTTCGGAAAGCACGCGCATCGAGGAGATCGCCGAGCTCCTGCAGCGGCATCATATCAAGCGGGTCCCCGTCCTGCGTGATGGCCGGCTGGTCGGCATCGTTGCCCGTGCAGATCTGATCCGGGCCCTGTCGGAAATTTCCGCACGGCCTCGCTGATCTGGCAAGCTCCAGATCTGAAGAACCCGGCTGCTGAGGGAATAGCGCGCCTGTTTATTGCGCTTGGTTGGCGGCGCGGTTCAGGTGATTGAGCCGGCCGTCGATCAGGGCATCGATCCAGCCATGGGCGATGCGCAGGGCCTCGTCCGGCGTGAAGGAGGTGGGGTCGAGGCACAGCTCCAGCCACAGCCCGTCCATCATGGCGGTGAAGCCGAGCACGCTGAGGCGGATATTGAGATCGAGGCCGCGCACCTTGGTGATCTCGGCTACCAGCGCTTCCAGCGTGCGGCGGTAATCGCCGTAAATCGCCGCATGGATCTTGTGAATTTCCGGATCGCGCCGCACCAGTCCCCAGAAGGCCAGCCAGACGGCGAGCAGGTCGCTGTCGAGTACCGGCTGGCGGAAGCTGGCATCGATGAAGGCGCGCAAGCGGGCCAGCGGGTCGCTGCCGGCATTTGTCATCGCGGTATCGAGGGTTGTTGCCACCAAGTCGCCGACATGGGCATAGGCGGCAGCTATCAGGTCGTCGATCCCCTCGAAATGATGGGTGACGAGACCGGGCGAGACGCCGGCGCGGGCGCAGACCGCCCGGACCGAGGTGCCGGCATGGCCGAATTCGGCGAGGCACTGCAAGGTGGCCTCGATCAGCTGCCGACGCCGGACTTCCGGCAGGTCGCGGGTGAATTTGCGCGTCTTTTCCATGACGTTTCTATAACCGATCTCGCCTCAGTCGTCTGCATCATCAGTCGTCGCACCGATCATGCATCTGCGGCATTGCCGGCTGAGGACGGTGGCATCAGACCTAACCGGCTGCCAGGCATCGCCTTTTTACTTTGGCTGCGATATGTGCGGGCGTCCTGCTGTGGCCGGTCAGGCAGGAACCTGGGCCCGCTGCTGCTGCGCCGCCGGCGCCAGGTTCGGCCGCACCATCTTCGGCCGCCCCAGCAGTGCCGGCAGGAAGATCAGCGTCGTCACCAGCGTCCAGATCAGCGAAATCGCCAGCAACTCACCCATGCTGGCGGTGCCGGGGTGATGCGACAACCACAGGCTGCCGAAGGCGGTCGAGGTGGTGAGGGCACTGAACAGGATGGCGCGGGTCAGGCTGGTCTGCAGCAGGCCGACCGTGCCCTGGCGCCAGGCGGCGACGAAATAGATGTTGAAGGCAACGCCGATGCCGAAGAGCAGCGGCAAGGCGATGATATTGGCGAAATTGATCGGCAGGCCGATGACGACGCAAGTAGCGAGCGTCAACAGGCTGGCGAGCGCCAGGGGTGCCAGCGTGCGGAGCACATCGGAAAGGCGCCGCAGCACCAGCAGCAGCATGACGGCGAGGGCGAGGAAGGCCCAGCTTGCCGCCTCGATGAAGGCGCCGACGATGGTATTGCCGGATTCCTGGATCGAGATCGGGGTGCCGGTGGCTTCCGGCGCCACCGCACGCACCGCCGCGGTGAAGCGCTTCAGCACCGCGTTGTCATTGCTGTCGCCCTTGGGGAAGACCTGGATCCGAGCCCGACCATCCGCCGTCACCCAATCGCTTTTGAGACCGGCGGGCAGGTCGGCCACACTCACCGCCTTCGCCTGAAGCGAAGCGCGCAATTGAGCCAGCATCTGCTGCAATCCGGGAATGAGCGCCTCCCGGACCGCATCGCGCTGTGCGACCGGTGCCGCGACCAGCTGGTCGAGGCCAGTCGCCAGCTTGCGAGCAGTCTCGGCAGCGGGACCGGTTGCGCCATCGGCATTGCGATGCAGCGCCTGCGCCATCGCCGTCATGGCAGCGGTGGTCTCTTGGTCGGTTGGGGCGGGCTTTATGTCAGACGGGCTCAGCGTCAGGCCGAGCAGGTCTGCCGTATCGTTGACCATCGCCAGCTTGTCGGTCTGATCCTCGGGGACGAAGCTCGACAACGTAATCGCCTGGGCGACCTCCGGCAGGGCCGAGAGCTTGGCCGCCAGCGCGTCGGCCGCTGCCTGTGACGGCGCCAGCACATCGATGGTGTTCGGCGTGGTGTCGGGATCTTTCATCAGATCGAGCAGGGTGGCGACCGATTCCACCTTCGGGCTCTTCAGATTGATCGGATTGAAATCGAAGCTGAGCCGCGGCATCAGCGCCAGCGCGCCGATGGCGAGCACGCCGAAGCCGACCAGAATGGCGTTGCGCCGGCGCAGCAGGAAATGATCCGCGGGGGCGAGAAAGGCATAGCCGACTTCCTGGCGCTCGGAGGCCGGACGCAGGATCATCAGCAAGGCCGGCAGCAGGGTCAGGCTGAGGATGAGGGCGATGATCATACCGGTACCGGCGATCAGACCCAGTTCCGAGACGCCGCGATAATCGGTCGGCAGGAAAGCATAGAAGCCGATGGCGATCGCCGCCGCGGCCAG
>DATMUQ010000900.1:0-5482 GCA_035563795.1 Terriglobales bacterium
CCGCCGGTCACCTTCTGCATCGGGCTGTTATCGTCATTGCCGACCCAGACACCGGCGACCAGATTGCCGGTAAGGCCGATGAACCAGGCGTCGCGGTAGTTCTGGGTGGTGCCGGTCTTGCCATAGGCCGGACGGTCGAGCTTGGCGCGCTTGCCAGTGCCCCATTCGACCACCGCCTGCATGATATCCAGCATCTTGTTGATGGCACCTGACGAGGCGACGCGACCAGGCCCGTTGCCGCTGCGCTGATAGAGCACCTGGCCATCGCGGGTGGCGATGCGCTCGATGCCGCGCGGCCAGACGCCATAGCCTTGGTTGGCGAAGGTGGCATAGGCGCCGGTCATCTCCAGCAATGAGGCGCCGCTGGTGCCGAGCGCGATCGAGGCATTGTTCTCGATGGGTGCGGTGATGCCGAGGCGCTGCGCCGTCTCGATCACGCGCTTGCGGCCGACACGTTCCGAGAGCTGCACGGCGACGCTGTTCAGCGAGCGGGCGAAGGCATCGCGCAGCGAGACATCGCCGTAGAACTTGTCCTCGTAATTGCCCGGCGACCAATTGCCGATCGAGATCGGGCCGTCGACCAGATGATCTTCCGGCGTGAAGCCGTTCTCGAAAGCGGTGAGATAGACGAAGGCCTTGAAGGAGGAACCCGGCTGGCGCAAGGCCTGGGTCGCCCGGTTGAACTGGGTGTCATGATAGCTGGTGCCGCCGACCAGCGCCCGCACGGCACCGTCCGGCGCCATCGCCACCAGGGCGCCCTGGCTCGCCTTCACCGCGACGCCTTGGTCCTGCAGGATGCGGCTGAGATTGTTTTCCGCGGCGCGCTGGACCTTCGGGTCCAGCGTCGTCTGCACGACGAGGTCCTGGGTGCTGGCGCCGACATAGGAGGAGACCTGGTCGATCACCCAATCGGCAAAATACTGGCCGATCTGGGCTGCGTTTTGCGGCGCCATGCTGGGTGCTGTCTGCTGCACGACGGCATTGGCCTCGCCTTCGCTGAGATAGCCGGCGGCAACCATGTTCTTGATCACCTGGGTGGCGCGGCCGCGGGCGAGGTCACGATCGTTGAAGGGATTGTATTTCGACGGCGCCTTCAGCATGCCGGCCAGCATGGCGGATTCGAAAATCGTGATCTGCTGCACTGGATGGCCGAAATATTTGCGCGACGCGGCATCGACGCCGAAGGTGCCGGCGCCGAAATAAACCCGGTTGAGATAGAGCTCGAGGATCTGCTGCTTGGTGAAGTGATGTTCCAGCCACAGCGCCAGCAGCACTTCCTGGCCCTTGCGGTGCAGGCTGCGTTCCGGCGTCAGGAAGACGTTCTTCGCCAACTGCTGGGTGATGGTGCTGCCGCCCTGCACCACATCGCCGGTCCTCAGATTGACATAGATGGCGCGTAGCAGGCCCAGCGGGTCGATGCCCCAATGGTGATAGAAGCGGCGATCCTCGGTCGCCAGCACGGCTTCCGGCAGGTAAGGCGGCATCTCCGGCAAGGTGACCTTGGCGCCGTAGAGATCGCCATAGCTCGCAAGGATGCTGCCATCGGTCGCCAGCAAGGTGACGCTGGGGCGGCGCTTGATCTCGTTAAGGCCGCTGACATCCGGCAGGTCATAAGCGCACCAGGCGACGATGATGAGCAGCAGGAAGCTGGCCCAGATGCTGCCGACCAGCCCCCATTTCAGCAGAAACCAGATAACCGGACGCTTGCCCTTGCGTGAATCAGGGCGGCCGGAGGGAGGCTGGGGAGAGGCCGATCGGGTCATTCTATCTTTGGGTCAAAATCGCCGAATCGCGGCGACGTCATCGTCTAAATACGATCACTGGCTTGTAGCAGATCGACAGGCGGCGTCACAGGCACGAAACAGCCCAATGGCGCCAGCCGATCAGCGCTTGGCAGCAGAAGTGGCGGGCCTTTGCGACCTGGCGGGGACAGAATCATGGCGGAAATGGGAAATCGACCCTGGATCCCTCGCTTGTGATCAAGCGCCGGGCTTACCCGGCTCAGGCTCGGGTCAGATTCAGGTGCGGGTCAGGTTCAGGCGCTGCGGCGGGTGGGCGCTTCCAGATTGCCGTCAAGGCGTAGGATCACCTCGGTGACGACCTGTTCCATGTTCTGGTCGGGATCCGGCTGCTCGAGATAGCCGCGCAGGATCAACAGCGCCTGATCGACCCAGCCGGCCGGTGCCTTGCCGTCGCGATGCGCCGGCAGATTGCCGCCCGCTTGGGCGAGCTGGATGAAGAGGCGGCGATAGACATCGGGCAGCTGGCATTTCAGGAACAGCTGCTCCTGACCATTGCCGCCTTCATCGGCCATCAGCTTGCGGATATTGCCGATGGCAATGCCGCTCTTGACCGACAGGGCTTGCAGCAGGAAGGCGAACTGGCCGATCGCCAAAGCACGGACGACAAGGCTGCCGCTCAGCAGCCCGTTTTCTTCCAGCCGCTCGGCGAAATCGCGCAGTTCCTCGGCGAGATGCCCACCCATGCTGGTGAGCAGGAAATGCTCGCGGCTGTAATGCAGGATCGAGGAAACGCGCTGGGCCGGCAGGCCATAGCGCTGGATCAGCCGCTCGAGAACCTTGCCGGTGACCACGGTGGTGAGGCGCTCGACGATCGCCAGCGGCAAGGCCGGGCGTTGCGTCAGCGTCTCATTCAGCCGCGTATGGTCGGGGAAGCGGTTGAGAATGCGATGGAAGCCATCGGCATCGATGGCGGCATTGCTGTTGGCGGCAATGCGCTGCACCGCGATCTCGTCGCCGTACTGGATGATGGCGCCGGTGACCGGCACCGACAGATTGGCGCGCTGGGTCACGGCGCGGATATGGGCCGGCGAAGCGCTGCTGATGACGTCAATGAGATCGCTGTCGGTCAGGACCGGCGAGTGGCCGAGGATCGGCGACGCCACATCGATGACGTCCTTGGCCAGGCGCAGAGCGAGACCGCGATCGAGATAGGGCGTGTATTGCAGGCTTTCGGCGAGCTGGCAACGTAAGGCCAGCTCAACTTCCGGCAGGATGGTTTGGATAATGGCCAGCGCGAGATCGCGCTCGGACTCGATCAGCTCGTCGCCACCATAAGCAGTGCCAACACGCAACATGGTGGCGGCCCGGCTTTCTGCGCTCGGATCACTGATCAACCGTTCCACATCTGCTTGTGTCAGTCTGGTCAAGGCTTTCGACCCCTCATCTACTCTCAATATATTTATCAAAGCGACCACGCACGGCAAGTCTTTCAATCTAAAATTCTATTTAAAATCAAATACATATAAAGAATTTAAAAAACACCTCAAATGTTCCGCGCCGGTATCGACGCGGTCTTGCTATGGCAGCAAACTTGGCTATGATGCGGCGCGTCAGCCCACCACCCGGTCTGGTTTCCAGCGCAGGTGAGGGGCGGACACGCAGATCGGCGACGCGGCTCAATCGCGCCGACTGTGCTTCTTCGGAAGCAGCCCCAGTGGCGGAATTGGTAGACGCGCCTGACTCAAAATCAGGTATCCAAAAGATGTGCTGGTTCGAGTCCGGCCTGGGGCACCATTCCATCTGAGCATCCCGCCAAAGCAAGCGAGAATCGTGCCATCCATTGGATAGCACAGCCGTCTCCGATATCTGCCCCATTGTTGGGATCATGTGATGCAAAGCCCCCAATCCTGCAATGCGGTAGCAACAGTCAGCGTGTAATTTCGTTCCAGCTCTCCTGATAAAAGAGAAGCTTTTGTTGCCGATATTCCCTGATCTTAATCCGACACAGCAATTTGGGGTCGAGTTGGGCACGGCCCAGTGCAAGCAGCACGGAATTTACGCAGTTGCGGGATATAAAAGCCTGCCCGGCGTTTCTACGTCGCGCGTTGAGGACGGCTCCGGTAAGGTTTCGCCCCGTGCCTGGAACAAACAGATCGCTATGGAAGGTTTGGCATGAAGATCACTGTCATCGGTACCGGCTATGTTGGCTTGGTGACCGGCGCCTGCTTCTCGGAGTTCGGCTTTGCGGTCACCTGCGTCGATACCGATCCGCGCAAGATCGAGGCCTTGAAGGCCGGCCGCATTCCGATCTTCGAACCCGGTCTCGAAGCTTTGGTGCAGCGCAGCGCAGTTGAGGGGCGGCTGCATTTCACCACCGCGGCCGGTCCGGCGATCGAGCAGGCGGATGTCGTCTTCATCTGTGTCGGCACGCCGACCCGCCGCGGCGACGGCCATGCCGATGTCAGCTACGTGATGAAGGCTGCCGAAACCATCGCCGACAACTTGAACGGGTATAAGGTCATCGTCACCAAATCGACGGTACCTGTCGGCACCACGCGCCGCATGGCCAAGGTCATCGCCGAGCGCCGGCCGGGCGCCGAATTCGACGTCGCCTCGAACCCCGAATTCCTGCGCGAGGGCTCCGCGGTCGAGGATTTCATGCGACCGGACCGCGTCGTCATCGGTTGCGAAAATGCGCGGGCCCAGACCCTGCTGCAGCAGCTTTATCGTCCGCTGCATCTGATCGAGACGCCGATCGTCTTCTCCGATCTCGAGACCTCGGAAACCATCAAATATGCCGCCAATGCCTTCCTGGCGATGAAGATCACCTTCATCAATCAGATTGCGGATCTGTGCGAGAAGACCGGCGCCAATGTGCATCAGGTGGCCAAGGGCATCGGCCTCGACCGCCGCATCGGCTCGAAGTTCCTGCATCCCGGCCCGGGCTATGGCGGCTCCTGCTTCCCCAAGGATACCCTGGCGCTGGTGCGGACCGGCCTCGATTACGGCGCGCCGATGGAGCTGATCGATACCGTCGTGCGGCTCAATGATTCGCGCAAACTCGCCATGGCCGACCGCATCGTCGCGGCCTTGGGCGGCCATGTCGCCGGCAAGACCATCGCCGTGCTCGGCCTGACCTTCAAGCCGAATACCGATGACATGCGCGACAGCCCGTCGCTGACCATCTTGCCGAAGCTGCAGCAGCTGGGCGCCAGGCTGCAATGCTTCGACCCGATCGGCATGACCGAGGCGCGCGACCTGATGCCGGATCTGACCTATGCCAATGACCCCTATGAAGCCATGCGCGGGGCCGAGGCGGTGGTCTTCCTCACTGAATGGAACGCCTTCCGGGCGCTCGACCTTGCCCGCATGAAATCGAGCCTCGCCAAGCCCTGCGTCATTGACCTGCGCAACATCTACCGTCCGTCGGAAATGCGTGAGCAGGGCTTCACCTATCACAGCATCGGCCGTCCCTAGAGCCGGATCGTTTTAGACAAAATCGCACAGCGGTTCTGTCTAAAACGTGAATCCGTCTCTCCTCAATAAGAAAGATGGCGGTTCCCGCCGCCGGGCGGGCGGCTGCAGGACGATATTGCCGTCGACCGGTACCAGCTTGTAATGATGTAAGCGAATGTAACTGGGATTCGCAGCCATCATGACCATTCTGGTGACAGGCGCCGCCGGCTTTATCGGTGCCGCCGTTTCACAGCATCTGCTGCAGCGGGGCGAGCACGTTATCG
>DATMUQ010000901.1:0-2015 GCA_035563795.1 Terriglobales bacterium
AGGAAGGAAGCGTAATGCCGGACCAGCCGATTTTCATTGCTGCCATCGGATTTCGACCGGGTCTCCGTCACGTCATAGGGGATGACCAGGATCGGGCCGCCCACGGTCTGGGCCGGGCCCCATTGCGCGCCGATCTCGGTCTCGACCTCTAGCTTGCGCTCGGCACGCTCCTGCACCACGCCTTCCACCATATTGAGGGGGATCAGCATCAGCAGGACCAGGATGGTGAGGAAAATCAGACGCTTCGCCGCCTCGAAGCCGCTGCCGCGCCGGCGGCGGAAGGCATTGCCGGAGAAGAGTGGCCGCGATGGCTGGTAGGCCATGGCTGTTAGGTCAGGATCGCCTTCCGGTGTTGGATGGGATGTGTCGCTCATTTTCGATCTCCCCAGGGTTATGGAGCGATCCTTATCGATCCGGCCGATGGCAATCCGGCGGCCCGATCAAGGCAAAGCCGTGATCCTCGATAGGCAAAATGATGATCGGCATCTTGAAGGGCGCCCTGGCTGGGCTAAACTGCGGGTCATGGAAGAACCTGGCAAACCGCACGCAGATATCGGCCAGCAGCAGGCCGTCGAAAAGACCGGGCTGACGGCCTTTGTCTTTGCCGGCGGCAGCAGCCTTGGCGCAGTTCAGGTCGGCATGCTGAAGGCGCTGGTCGGCCAGAATATCGTGCCGGATTTTGTCGTCGGCTCCTCCGCCGGTGCCATCAACGCTGCCTATTTCGCCTATGCACCCAGCCGCGACGGCGTCGCCGAGATGGACAATCTGTGGTGCCGCCTCAAGCGCGAGGACATTTTCAACCTGACGCCCCTGAGCAGCCTGTGGAGCCTGCTGTCCCGGCGCGGGCATATGGTACCGCCCCAGGGACTGCAGGACGCCCTGGCGCCGCATTTCGCCGACCGGACGATCGATGGCGGTCGCATTCCCTGCTGCATCGTCACCACGGACATGCTCTCGGGCTGCGAATATCGCATCCGGTCGGGGCCGGTCATGCCGGCCTTGCTGGCGAGTGCCGCGATCCCCGGCGTCTTCCCGCCGGTCAAATTGCATGATCGTTATCTGATCGACGGCGGGGTCACCAATCACACGCCGATCTCGGCGGCGATCGATATGGGGGCGAAGACGATCTACGTACTGCCGACCGGCTATTCCTGCGGCCTGTCGGCGCCGCCGCGCACGGCGCTGGGAACGGCCCTGCATGCGCTCAATCTGCTGATCACCCAGCAACTGGTCGATGCCATCCGCTTCACCCATACGACCTGCGACCTACAGGTGGTGCCGCCGCCTTGCCCGCAACCGGTCTCTTCCTATGATTTCAGCCGCGCTCGCGAGCTGATCGACGGCGCCGAGCGCGCCACATTGCGCTGGCTGGATAAGGGTACCCGCCTGATCGACGGCGCGCCGCCGCAATTGCCGCCGCATGATCATGAGGATGTCGACAATCATTTCGGCCCGTTCTGGCAGCCGGCATCGGGCGCTCCCTCGTTCTGAAGCAGGGCCAGGCTTTCCGTCTATCTCGGGCGTTTCTGTTCTGACCGGAAGGCGGCGATCACACCGATCGCCAGCAGCAGCGCCATCGCGAACCAGGTGATCGCATAGACCAGATGGTTGTTGGGAAAGTCGATGACGGTCATGCCGCCACGCGGCCAGCCCCGGTTGATCGCATCGGCATCGATGAAATAGGGCGCGATATCGGTGAGGTTACGCGCCGCGGCGATGGCGGCGACATCGCGGGAATACCAGATATCCTGGCCGGGATGGTTCTTGCGCAGGAAGCCGCCCTTGGGTTCGGTCATGCGCAGGAGGCCCGTCACCAGCGTTTTGCCATCGATCTCTCCGGCCTGCCGGTCGGCCGGGTGCAGCCGGTCCGGCGGCACGAAGCCGCGATTGACCAGGATGGTGAATCCCTGATCGGTGCGGAACGGCGTCATGACCCAATAGCCGTTGCCAAGCTCGGTGGCCGCCCGCACCAGGGTCTCATGGTCGTTGAGGAAATGACCGCTGACGCCGACCCT
>DATMUQ010000902.1:0-4226 GCA_035563795.1 Terriglobales bacterium
GGACGAGTTGAAGCTGCTCGAGCCATTGCGCGGCAAGATACCGGACGAGGTCTTCACCACCGAATACCAGCCGCCCAAGACCGATGGCTCCGGCGATGCCCGCGCCAATCTCGATCAGGCGGCGAAGCTGCTCGACGATGCCGGCTGGAAGATCGTCGATGGCAAGCGGCAGCGTGACGGCAAGGAACTCACCTTCGAAATCCTGCTCGACAGCCCGACCTTCGAGCGCATCTCGCAGCCTTATGTGCAGAATTTGAAGCGCCTCGGCGTCACCGCCACCATCCGCACTGTCGATACCGCGCAATATGAGAACCGAGCGCGCGCCTTCGATTACGACATGATCGTTGTCCGCATCGGCCAGTCGCTATCACCGGGCAATGAGCAGCGCGATTTCTGGGGTTCGGCCAGTGCCGACGAACAGGGTGGGCAGAACCAGATGGGTATCAAGGACCCGGCCATCGATGCGATGATCAACAAGATCATCACGGCGCAGAACCGGCATGACCTGGTCACCGCCACCCATGCGCTCGACCGCCTGCTGCAATGGGGCTTTTATGCGGTCCCGCATTTCACCAACCGCACCTTCTGGATCGTGAGCTGGGACAAATTCGGCCGACCCGACAAGCATCCCGATCCGGAATATGGCATCGGCCAGGATGCCTGGTGGATCGATCCGGCCAAGGTGACGGCTGTCGAGCAAGGCAAGTCGGCGGCCAAGAGCGCCGCTGCCGACCCGCAGGCAACCACCGCGCAGCCGTCAAGTGGCAGCAGTCAACCGGCAGCCGGCAACCAGGCCGCATCGGCGCCTAGCTCGGGCCGCGGCCAGACGCCGATCTATGGCGCCGTGATCGGTCTCATTATCGGTTTTGCTTTGGGCCGCGTGGGGCGCCGCAAGTGATCGCCTATATCGTCCGACGTCTCCTGCTGATGATCCCGACCTTGTTCGGGATCATGGCGATCAATTTCATCGTCGTGCAATTCGCCCCCGGCGGACCGGTCGAGCAGACCATTGCCCGCCTGAAAGGCAACACCAATACCGCTACCCAGAACCTGACCGGCGGCAGCGGCGCCGACACCGTCCAGACCGGCAACAGCAACAACCAGGGCCGCAACGACAGCCAGTATCGCGGCGCTCGCGGCCTCGATCCCAAATTCATCAAGGAGATCGAGCGCATGTATGGCTTTGACAAGCCGGCGCCCGAACGCTTCTGGATGATGGTCAAGAACTACCTGCGCTTCGATTTCGGCCAGAGCTGGTTCAAGGGCGGCACGGTCATCGATCTCATCATCTCGAAACTGCCGGTCTCGATCTCACTTGGCCTGTGGACGACATTGCTGGTCTATCTGATCTCCATCCCGCTCGGCGTCAGCAAGGCGCTGCGGGATGGCTCATCTTTCGATATCTGGACCAGCACGGTACTGATCATCGGCGTCGCCATTCCCAGCTTCCTGTTCGCCCTGTTCCTGGTCGTGATCTTTGCTGGCGGCAGCTACCTGCATTGGTTCCCGTTGCGGGGCCTCGTCTCCGATAACTGGGACCAGCTCAGCCCGGCCCGCAAGATCATCGATTATTTCTGGCATATCGCCTTGCCGGTGAAGGCCATGGTGATCGGCAGCTTCGCCGGCCTCGCCATGCTGACCAAGAATTCCTTCATCGACCAGATCAACCAGCAATATGTGACGACGGCCCGGGCCAAGGGGGCGAGCGAGCGGCGCGTGCTCTATGGCCATGTCTTCCGCAACGCCATGCTGATCGTGATCGCCGGTTTTCCTGCCACCTTCATCGGCATTCTCTTCACCGGATCGGTGCTGATCGAGATCATCTTCTCGCTCGACGGGCTCGGCCTGCTGGGCTACGAGGCGGTTCTCGACCGCGACTATCCGATCGTCTTCGGCACGCTCTATATCTTCTCGCTGATCGGCATGGTCACCCAGCTGATCAGCGACCTCATGTATATGGTGGTCGATCCCCGCATCGATTTCGAGGCACGCGAGCTATGACCGATCTCGCCCAGCCGCGTTTCCTCGGTTTCAAGATCAGCCCGATGACGGCACGGCGCCTGGCGGCGTTTCGGCGCAATGAGCGTGGCTTTGCCTCGCTGGTGATCTTCCTCTTCCTCTTCATCTGCAGCCTGTTCGCCGAGTTCATCGCCAATGACCGGCCGCTGCTGGTCCGCTATGACAGCGCGCTCTATTTCCCGGTGCTCAAGGATTATCCGGAGACCACTTTCGGCGGCAGCTTCCAGACCTTCGCCGATTACCGTGACCCGACGCTGCAAAAGCATATCCAGGAAAAGGGCTGGATGGTCTGGCCGATGATCCCCTTCAGCTATGACACGGTCATCACAGACCTGCCCGGACCGGCCCCTTCCGCACCCGACAGCGTCAACTGGCTGGGGACCGACGATCAGGCCCGCGATGTCATGGCGCGCTTGATCTACGGCTTTCGTGTCTCGGTCCTGTTCGGCCTGGCGCTGACGGCCTTTGCCACCCTGATCGGCATCATCGCCGGTGCCCTGCAGGGCTATTTCGGTGGCTGGCTCGACTTGCTGTTCCAGCGTTTCCTGGAGATCTGGGGCGGGCTGCCGACCTTGTACATCCTGATGATCCTTTCCAGCGTCATCATCCCCGGCTTCTGGACCCTGCTCGGCATCATGCTGCTGATCTCCTGGACCTGGCCAGTGCCCTATGTCCGCGCCGAGTTCCTGCGCGCCCGCAATCTGGAATATGTCCGCGCCGCCCGCGCCCTCGGCATGAGTGATCGGCGCATCATGTTCAAGCACATCCTGCCCAATGCGCTGGTCGCCACCCTGGCGTCGCTGCCCTTCTTCATGGGCGCCTCGGTGACCACCCTGACCGCGCTCGACTTCCTCGGCCTCGGCATGCCGGTCGGCTCGGCCTCGCTCGGCGATCTGCTCAGCCAGGGCAAGGAAAACCTGCAGGCCCCCTGGCTCGCCATCAGCGGCTTTGTCGTCATCGGCGTCATGCTGAGCCTGATGATCTATATCGGCGAAGCCATCCGCGATGCCTTCGACCCGCGAAAGACCCTGTCATGAGTGGCGCGGCGATCACCACCGGACAGGATGTCCTGCTGCGGGTGGATAATCTTTCCGTCGCATTCAGCGGCAAGGAAGTGGTGCATGGCGTCAGCTTCGAGATTCGTTCGGGCGAAACCCTGGCGCTGGTCGGCGAATCCGGTTCCGGCAAATCGGTGACGGCGCTCTCCATCCTGCGGCTGCTGCCGGCCCATCTCGCCAGCCATCCCAGCGGCAGCATCCTGTGGCGCGGCCAGGATCTGCTGAAGGCCTCGCCGGCGCAATTGCGCGACCTGCGCGGCAGCCGTATCGGCATGATCTTCCAGGAGCCGATGACCAGCCTCAATCCGCTGCATCGTATCGGCCGGCAGATCGTCGAGATGATCCACCTGCACCGCACCATGCCGCAGGCGGCGGCCCGCGCCCGTGCGGTGGAGCTGCTGAAGCTGGTGGGCATTGCCGATGCGGAGCGGCGGTTGAACGCCTTCCCGCATGAATTGTCCGGCGGTCAGCGCCAGCGCGTGATGATCGCCATGGCGCTTGCCAATGATCCGGAACTGCTGATCGCCGACGAACCCACCACCGCCGTCGACGTGACCGTGCAGGCGCAGATCCTGGCTCTGCTCCAGGAATTGCAGGCGAAGTTCGGCATGGCCCTGCTCCTGATCAGCCATGACCTTGGCATCGTGCGCAAGATGGCGGACCGGGTCTGCGTCATGCAGCATGGCCGCGTCGTCGAGATGGCACCGGCACGGCAGCTCTTCGAGGCGCCGCAAGATGCCTATACCAAGCACCTGCTGTCGGCCGAACCACGCGGCCGCAAGGAGCCGGTCGCTGCCGACGCGCCGCAATTGCTGACGGCAAACCGCCTCAAGGTCTGGTTTCCGATCCGCAAGGGCTTGCTGCGCCGCGTCGTCGATCACATCCATGCGGTCGAGGAGGCCGACCTCACCCTGCGCGGCGGCGAGACGCTGGGCATCGTCGGCGAATCCGGTTCCGGCAAGACCACGCTCGGCCTCGCCTTGCTGCGCCTGGTCAATAGCGAGGGCGAGATCCGCTTCGAGCGCGAGCGCATCGACGCCCTGTCGCGCCGGCAATTGCGCGGCTACCGCCGGCGCATGCAGATCGTCTTCCAGGATCCCTATGGCTCGCTCTCGCCGCGCCTCTCGGTCGGCGACATCGTCGCTGAGG
>DATMUQ010000903.1:0-5129 GCA_035563795.1 Terriglobales bacterium
CAGTTCCGCAGTCAGGCAGCCCAGAGCGCGCTGCGCGGCTGGGATTTTGTCGCCGCCGCCGCCGACGGACATCGCTGGGGCCTGCCGCTGCCGGATCGGCGGCGCCGGCGCCTGGTGAGCGATGCCATTGCCCTGGTCGGCGCCGAGCGGCTGGCGGAGCGGCCGATCAACGGTCTCTCCGGCGGCGAGCGGCAGCGACTTCTGCTAGCCCAGGCGCTGCTCGGCGAACCGAAGCTGTTGCTGCTCGACGAACCGCTGATCAGCCTCGATCCACATCATCAGAAGGTGGTTGTCGATCTCGTGCGCGAGGTGCAACAGCGGCTCGATATTGCCGTCCTGTTCAGCGCCCATGAACTGAACCCGCTGCTGCCGGCGATCGACCGCGTGCTTTATCTCGGCAAGGGACAGGCTGCCCTCGGCACCGTCGATGACGTCATCACCGGTCCGGTCCTGTCGCGGCTTTATGGGTCTGAAATCGATGTCGTGCGCCTGCGTGGGCGCATCTTTGTCATGTCCGGCGGGCTCGACCTGGAACATGACGCGCATCAGCACGAACACGAGCATGGCGGCGGCCATCACCATGAGCATGAACATCATCATGCCCATCAGTGACGGGTTGGATATGGCAAAGCGGCATTGAAAGAGCATCATGTTTGACTACGACTTCATGCGCCACGCTTTCGCCGCTGCCGGTATCGTCGCCGTCTTATCCGGCATCGTCGGCTATTTCCTGGTGCTGCGCGGCCAGACCTTTGCCGGCCACGCCCTGTCCCATGTCGGCTTTGCCGGTGCCACTGGCGCGGTGCTGCTGGGTGTATCGCCGCTGACCGGGTTGATTGCCTTCACTCTGCTGGCCGGACTTGGCATGGGCGTGCTCGGCGACCGCCTGCAGGGGCGCGATGTGGCGATCGGCGTCGTCCTGTCGCTGTCGCTCGGCATCGGCCTGCTGTTCCTGCATTTCTTCACGTCGTATGCAACGCAGGCGACGGCACTCCTCTTCGGCAATGTCTTTGGCGTCAACCTCTCCACCGTGGGCGTACTGGCATTGCTCGCCACCATCAGCCTGCTGGCGCTGGCGGCGATCACGCGCCCGCTGCTCTTCAGCAGCCTGCAGCCTGAACTAGCGGAGGCCAAAGGCGTCAATCCGCGCCTCGTCTCCATGCTGTTCCTCGGCATCGTCGCGCTGACCACCGCCGCCTGTGCCCAGGTGGTCGGCGTGCTCCTGGTCTTCGCCTTGATGGTGGGGCCGGCGGCGACGGCACAGCGCCTCGCCTCCCGGCTCAGCCATGCAGTCGCCCTCTCGGCCCTGATCGCGTTGATCGAGGCCTGGGGCGGCATTGCCCTTGCCTATGTGAGCGACTGGCCGGCTAGCTTTTGGATCACCGCCTTGAGCGCGCTCGGCTATTTCCTCAGCCTCGGCTTCAGCCGTCTCTTCAGCCTCCAACCCGCTTGAGATCGGCGGCGAAGACACGCCGCAGCCAGTCACGGGCAAGGCCGATGCCCTCGCCGGCAAAGGCCCGCTCCAGATAGACCGAGAAGCCGTGCAGCCGGTCATCCGGCACCACGCGGTAGATATGCGTCCACAGCCCGAAGCGGCGATGGACGACAGCATAGAAGGCGCAATCCTGCTGGCGGCCGAGCCGGTTGGGAAAGCTGCCGCTGGTCAGGAATACCGCCTCGTCCTCCGGCCCGATGATTAGTTCCAGGCCATAACTGCCGGCATTGGCAGCCGATATGCTGTCAGTGGAAAGAAGTCTGGACATAAAAAAACCTCCTAATGATCAGGAGGGTCGACGCAGCGGCTGATTCCCGTTCATTGCCGGACCGGCCACATCCCTCGTTCGAGGCACCACCTTGCGCGGGTCGCAGGTTGGTGTTGGGCGTCACCCAACTCTTGATGCGGGGGTGATCTTTATAGATGAGGATGATTGCCGTCAAGCCCCGCTGGTGCCATGCTGATCGCCTGAGGTAGCCACGATATGACCGCTCAAACCCGATGACCGTTCAAACCCAGGCCTTCCTGCGGGCCGCCAAACTGCCGGATGCCGAGGCCGTCAGCCGGGTGATCGCCGAAGCCCTGCGCCAGACAAATGCCGCCGATTACAACGCAGATGTCATCGCCCGCATGACTGCGTCCTATAGCGCCACGCGCGTCGGGTTGATGATCCGGGGACGAGAGATGTTCGTCGCCGAGATGGATGGTGGAATTGTCGGCGTCATTGGTTATTCGTCCGGCACGGTGCGGAGCCTGTTCATCGCCCCGGCATATCAGGGCGTCGGCGTCGGCCGTCAACTATTGGCGTCGGTAGAGAGTCTCGCACGCCAGGCTGAAATCCGCTCACTCACGGTCGCCGCATCGCTGACCGCAATCGGTTTCTATCGTTGCTGCGGTTTCGAGAATTTGCGGCCGGTTGATTCCGCCGGCATCGCCATGATGCTGATGCATAAATGGCTCACCGATACCGATGAGCCAACGGCCTTCTGGAAAGCTGGATAAACAAAGGCCGGCCCCCGCTTATGCGAAAGGGCCGGCCTTTCTCCTGATCGGCAGCTGCAGCGTCTTTACGGCTGCACCACCAGATCATTTGTCACGCCCTTCACGCCCTTGACCGAGCGCGCGATATCCTCCGCCCGTTCCTTGTCAGTCGAGCTCGGCACGAAGCCGCTCAACTGGACGACACCTTGGCCAGTTTCGACGCCCACCTTATTGGCCAGGGTCACGCCGCCATCGGAGGCAAGTGCCGATTTGACCTTGGTAGTGACGGTTGCGTCATCGACATATTGCCCGGTCGTCTCCTGACCGCTGGTAACGGAGCAAGCCGTCACGCTGCCCAGGATGCCGAGCGACAAAATTGCGCAAAATCCCAGAGCTGCCCATGGACGCCGCACCGCACGCTGTGCACGGTTGCCGGCGATGTTTCGGGTCAATTCCATCATGCTTGTCCTCCGTGATCGGTTGCAAAAGTCTGCAGTCATGAAACAAACGGCAGGTCATCTGGCACGTTCCGATGGCGCGCAGCATTTCCCCAATCCTCACTCAAAGGTGAAAGGTTGATGGCATGAATACCGCCGGACAAGTGCTTGCCGGGCTGGTGTGGGCGCGATTCGCGCAGACCGAATCCAATCAAGAGATCTCTTGCAACCGAATCGAGCCAAATCGCTTCCGCTCCGCGCGATCGCATTCTAGTATTCGACAATCTCTCGCATGGCGGGAGATTGTGCCGCGACAGCAAGACTGGCAGATTTCGGGGAAGGCGTGTCGTCACAAGCCCATGGCGTCCATGCAGAGGACACCATATGGCTGGAGACACAGCGCAAGGACATCGCAATGGCAACCGTGTTGCGCTCGACTGAAGAATTGCGCGATGAGCGCTTAAAGCAACTCTATCGCTATTGGGACAGCAAGCGCGGTAACCGCCAGATGCCGCGCAGAAGCGACATCGACCCGATCGATCTGACATACTGTCTCGGCTATCTGTGCTTGATCGAGGTCGAGCCCAGTGAACCGCCACGGTTTCGCTTCCGCGTCGACGGGTCGAACTGCGCCATCATCAGCGGCATCGAAATGACCGGACGATATGTCGATGAGATTCCGCTCACCGAGTATCGGACGGTGATGGAGAACGCCTATCGCCAGATCTACCTCACCAAGCTGCCGCATTTTTATGCCGACGACGAAGTGTGGGATGAACGACGCTACCAGACCGAGGGACTGCTTCTGCCGCTGTCGAATGACGACAAGAGCGTCAACATGATGATCGATGTGGTACTGCCGCGCCTGATGACCTGAGGCGAAGCGCCGTTGTGAGCGGCGACTGCGGCTGGTGCTGGGTTAGCCGATAAAGGTGCCGAGGCCCATGCCGTCCCAGAGCGGACGGCTGACATTTTTCGTGTTGTCGTCATTGCTGCTGTCACTGCCGGTGCTGGCAGTCGGCATGCCGGCCAAGGTCATCAGCATGATCGGCGACAACACGCCACCAGGATTGACCTGACCGAAAGCAGCAGCCCGGTTGACATTGATGCGGCTTTGCACGGGCGCCTGGTCGCGCTGGAACAGCTGGGCCATCTGCGTCGACGGCTTGCCCGTGATCAGCGCATCCCCCACCACCACGGCGGTCTGCGGCTTGACGCTCGTCGTGCCGCTGGTCGTATTCTGCGCCTGCTGCACACCGGTATCGGTCGACTGGAACTTGCGGAAGGCGGCCATGTCGGCGCTGATCTTCTTGCCGAAGGTCTGATAGACCTCGGCCAGCGACTTGGCACTGCCGTCATCCTTGTAGAAGACGCGATTATTGGCATCCGCGGCGGCCGGGAAAAGATCGGCCGCTGATGCGCCGGGATCGCTCTGCATATTGCGGATGAACTTGGTGGCGCCCTGGACGCCAAGGAAATGTGCCAGATAGAGGTCGGTGCCGGTGACCTTGCGCCCCAGCTTCTTTTCCATGATGGCCTGGTTGTCCGACGCATGTTCGGCCGCCATCTGCGCCGACAATTGCGGGTCCTTGCGCAGCGCCAGGATCTGCTTCTTCACGGCCGGATCGCTGACCACCATGCGGCCATCTGAATCGGTGGTGATCTTCGAGGCGAGATCGCCATAGCCGTAATCGGCGCCATGATCCTTGAAGACCGACAGCCAGGTCTGCTCGACGAACTGATAGAGGCCGTGGGCGCTGCTGGTCGTCGCCTTGGCATTCGGATCGAAACTGCTCTCGCGGGCCGCCTGCGCCATCAGGTAGGAGAAATCCATGCCGGTCGAGGCACTGGCGTTCTGGATGCAGGCGATCACTTGCGGCTGGATGCCGTAGCCATTGGTGACGTTATTGGCGGTGCGGCCGAGGCTGGTCGACGCCTGGCTGCTATTGGCGATGGATTTGCCGGCTGTCTGGCTGGGCCCCGACATAAGGGTCTGAAGCCATGCTGTATTCATGACCGACCTCCGCGATTGCGCCACAGGGCATGAATCGCCCGATCCCCGATGCCAAACCCCGCGCAAGGCAAAAGAGTCAGGGTCAGACCGGCAGAAACTGCCTGCTTTCCTGTCTCCGTCCTGCAATGGTTGGGGCGAATCGACATTGGTTACCGCCGTTATTTCTCTCACCGGGTAACTCAGCAAGGCGCGTGCCAACTGA
>DATMUQ010000904.1:0-2925 GCA_035563795.1 Terriglobales bacterium
AACATGCCAGCATGCAATCGATCCGGACCTGGCTGCAGGCGCATCCCGCCGAAGCCGTCGGCTGGATGCAGAAGAATCCGCGCTACATCTTCTTCCGGCCGATCAGCGGCGATGGGCCGATTGGCGCCGAGAGTCTGCCGCTGACGCCGGGGCGCAGCCTCGCCGTCGATACCGGTTTCCTGGCGCTCGGCCTGCCACTCTGGCTCGACACCACCTGGCCAGTCGATCTCGGCCCGGCTCGGAAAGGCGATCCACTGCGCCGGCTGATGGTGGCGCAGGATGTCGGCTCGGCGATCAAGGGTCCCATCCGGGGCGATATCTTTTGGGGCAGTGGCGAGCCCGCCCTCACCTTTGCGGGTAGCATGAAGAATTCAGGCAGCTATTATGTCTTCCTGCCGGCCAGCGTCGCCGCGCGTCGCCTGCCTGCGATCAGCGATGCGGCAGCGACGCCTTGAACAGTCGGCACCAACGAGAACGATAAAGCTGTACGTCATCCAGTACGGGTCGGGGATATGACCGCACAGAGCAATACCGCCGCCAAGCGACCCCGGGTCGCCCTCTTCGTCACCTGCCTTGTCGATCTCTTCCGTCCCGCCGTGGGCTTTGCCAGCATCAAGCTGCTGGAAGATGCCGGCTGCGACGTCGAGGTGCCCTCGGTACAGACCTGCTGCGGCCAGCCGGCCTATAACAGCGGCGACAGCGACGACGCAGCCGATATCGCCCGCCAGGTGATCGATGCCTTCGAGGGCTATGATTACGTGGTCGCCCCGTCCGGCTCCTGCGGCGGCATGATCAGCAAGCATTATCCCGACCTGCTGGCGGCCGATAAGGATTACGCTGATCGCGCCCGCAAGCTCGCCGCCAGGACCTTCGAACTGACCCAGTTCCTGGTCGACGTGCGCAAGCTGGACAAGGTTGCGGCCCGGCTCGACGGCAGTGTCACCTATCACGATTCCTGCTCATCCCTGCGCGAGATGGGCGTCAAGGCGCAGCCGCGCAAATTGCTGGCAAGTGTCGATGGCCTCGCCTTCAAGGAATTGCCGGACGGCGTATCCTGCTGCGGCTTCGGCGGCACCTTCTGCGTCAAATATCCGGAAATCTCCAACCGTATGGTGGAGGAGAAGACTGGCAATATCGTCAAGACCGGTGCCGGGCTGCTGCTCGCCGGCGATCTCGGTTGCCTCCTCAACATGGCCGGCAAGCTGAAGCGCCAGGGCAGCGCGGTGCAGGCGCGCCATGTCGCCGAGGTGCTGGCCGGCATGACCGATGAGCCGGCCATTGGCGAGGGAGAAAGCTGAGATGCAGTCGACCTCGCACCGCTTCATCGACAATGCCCATGACGCGCTTCATAACGAGACGCTGCAGCAGGCGCTCGGCAATGTGCGGGTGAACTTCATCGAGAAGCGCCGCCTCGCTGTTGAAGCGCTGCCGGAATTCGACGATCTGCGCAAGGCGGGGCGCGAGATCCGCGACCGTGTGCTGTCGGATCTCGACACGCATCTCCTCGCCTTAGAAGCCAAGGTGCAGGCGCAAGGCGGTCAGGTGCATTGGTGCACCGATGCCGAGTCAGCGCGCAAGACCGTGCTGAAGATCTGCCAGGAGGCCGGCGCTAAGCGGGTCACCAAGGGCAAGACGATGATCGGCGAGGAAATCGGCATCAACGATTACCTCGAAGCCAATCACATCGAGCCGATCGAGACCGATCTCGGCGAATATATCATCCAGCTCCGCCATGAGACGCCGAGCCATCTCATTGCCCCGGCCGTGCATGTGACGCAAAAGCAGGTCGAGGAAACCTTCCGCAAGGCGCATCGCGATCTCGATCCGAACCGCAATCTCGACGAGCCGAGCTCGCTGCTGGCGGAAGCGCGCGAGAAACTGCGCCAGCGTTTCCTCAGCGCCGATGTCGGTATCACCGGCGCCAATTTCCTGGTGGCCGAGACCGGCACCAGCGTCATCGTCACCAATGAAGGCAATGGCGATCTCACCCAGACCCTGCCGCGGGTCCATATCGCGCTCGCCTCGATCGACAAGGTGGTGCCCACACTCGACGATCTGACTGTGCTGCTGCGGCTGCTGGCGCGCTCGGCGACCGGCCAGGAGATGTCGGTCTATACGACACTCTCCACCGGGCCGCGCCGCGCCGATGATCATGACGGGCCTGGCGCCTATCACGTGGTGATCCTCGACAATGGCCGCAGCAAATTGCTCGGCACCGAGAAGCAGGACCTGCTGCGCTGCATCCGCTGCGGTGCCTGCCTCAATCACTGCCCGATCTATCATTCCGTCGGCGGCCATGCCTATGGCTGGGTCTATGGCGGACCGATCGGCGCCGCCTTGACTCCCGCCCTCATCGGCCTCGAGGAAGCGCATCACCTGCCCAATGCCTCGACCCTCTGTGGCCGCTGCGAGCAGGTCTGCCCGATGCAGATCCCGATCCCCAATATCCTGCGCCATTGGCGCGAGGAGGAATTGCGCCGCGGCCTTGCGCCCGTTGCCATGCGGCGCGGCATCGGCATCTGGGCCTTCTTCGCCAAGCATCCGGCCCTCTATCGCCTGGCGACGCGGATCGGCGCCCGCATGCTGCGTAATTTCGCCGGCAAGAAAGGTCGCCTCGCCCGGGTGCCGCTGGCGCCACCGGTGCTGACGAAAGGCTGGACCGATATGCGCGACCTGCCGGCACCGAGCGGCAAGACCTTCCATGCGCTCTACCGCCAGCGCAAAGGTGCGGTGCGATGAGCGACCGCGACGACATCCTGGCCTCGATCCGCAACCATAAGCGCTCCTCCGGCGCGCCGGTGGTGGCACCGCCGGTGCCGGCCCGTGGCCAGGTCGAAGGCGCCGACCGCCAGGCGCTCTTCGTCAAGATGGCAACGGCTGCCGCTGCCACGGTGGAGCTGGTGGACGATCCGGAGCTGATCCCCG
>DATMUQ010000905.1:0-13828 GCA_035563795.1 Terriglobales bacterium
CGCGCCTATCTGCCCGATGGCGCATTGGCTTATCGGGATGCCATCAGCCTGACGCTGGTGATCCTGGTTCTGTTCTTCTGGCCGCAAGGCATCGTTGCGCGTCGTGAAGCGGTGCGCTGATGAGCCCGGAGACACAGCAACACATCCCTTTTAGCGTCCTCAACCGTGGTGGCCGTGCCGACCTCGTGATCATCTGCGATCACGCGAGCAAGGTGATCCCGGGCGAATACAACAATCTCGGCTTGAGCGACGCGGACCTCGACCGGCATATCGCCTGGGACATCGGCGCCCAGGGCGTTGCCGAGCTGCTCGGCGCTGCATTCGATGCGCCGGCGGTCATTTGCGGCACGTCGCGCCTGGTGATCGACTGCAACCGCCATCCGACCGATTCGGCAGCGATGCCGGTGAAAAGCGACGGGGTCTTCATTCCGGGCAACCGGAACCTCACCCAGGCTGACCGGGATGACCGGGTCAGGCGCTTCTTCAGTCCCTATCACGACATGGTCGAAGAAGTCATCCAGGAACGCGTCGCCGAGGGACATCGGCCGCTGATCCTCTCGGTGCATTCGATGACGCCAGAGATGAACGGCAAGTTCCGGCCATGGGAAATATCCCTCTCGTCGAATGAGCGGCGGCAGGTCTCGGAACTGATGCTCGGTTTCCTGCGGCGGCGCAGCGATATAACGGTGGGCGACAACCAGCCCTACAACCTGGACCCGGCGGAAGATTACAGCACGCCAGTCCACGCGCTGGCGCGTCAGCTTCCCTATCTCCAAGTCGAATTCAGGCAAGATCAGGTCGGCACGCCAGCAGGGATCAAGAAATGGGCCAATATTTTTGCCGAGGCCCTGGGTGACCTCTTGAAGCAACCTCAGCATTTCGCCTAGGGAAGCGCGAATACGGATCACGTGCCCATTCGCGTGCACTAAACCGCTCCAAGGGACACAGGCTGTCAATCTGATCTCGGGTCGGTTGGAGGGGCAGGAAATGACAGGACTTTACCGTGCTCCTGGCGTGACCTGCTTCTAGTGCGATCCAGCTGAAAATGGGACGGAGTGAGCCGATCGATTAAGGACGGCATCGGCTGGTAGTCAGGCACAATGCCCTTCAATTGGAAGGCAGTGTGAGCGCATGTAGGACGACCACGCGGCTATTTGCTTCGCCAGCGCCATATCGTGTCACACGCCAACTCACTTGTTGCCGTTGGACAATCACACGGCGAGCGCTAACCCCTTAAAAAAACCCCGGCCAATCGATCGGGAGCAAGTTAAACGGGGAGGCTTTACACCTGGGGGATGTTAAAGGGGAGACCATGACAACACTATGTCCCCAATTTGACGACGAACTGTGATGAGACCAATAGACGGCATCTGTCAAATCCAGACGTGCCTCAGACCACGTTCGCACCACTCACAAGATGCCCTGAACCTTCAAGCTAGCCTCGGTCAATGAAATAGCTTTGGCCAAAATAGAAATCATTTCGTCAATTTGCGATTTGGTGATGATTAGCGGCGGCGAGAAGACGCACATATTGCCTATCGGCCGGACAATCAGACCCAGTGCATGGCACTGATCGTCGATCCGAGCGCCAAGCGTGCATTCGACGCAGCCCAATAGTCCTGACTCCCGCACATCACCGACGATCGTGAACTTACGTAGTTCCTGCAGCCGGACCCGGAAATACGGCGAAATGCCGCGGACATGTTCGAGAATTTGGTCCCGTTCGATGATGTCGATATTTGCGAGCGCCGCGGCGCAGCTTACCGGATGCCCGGTATAAGTATAGCCGTTGGTGAAATAGCTGCTTTTCGCCGCCGCGCCGCTGATGTGACCGAGCAGCGTGTCGGAAACAGCAAATCCGCCGAGCGGGACATAATTATATCCGACCTGATCAAGCTGGTGTGCTGAGGTACTTCCGCGCGCTCCGGGAGAAGATCGGCATTCGTTTCATTCTCTATGACAATCTCTTTCGCACTCATATCGTCATTGCGCCGAACACAATCGCACAAATGGCGGAAGAGGGGCTGGCGATTGGTATGAAGGCCTCGAACACTGACCTCTACTATCTCGACCATGTGTCGAAATCGGTGCCGGATTCGTTCGCCATTCTCAGCGGGCAGGATACGCTTTTTTGTCCAACAGGTAATGCTTGGCGCCCGCGGTGGCGTGCTAACCTCTGCGGCGCTTATCCCGGGACATTGGGCCAAGATTCAGGTGACGGCGGATCAGGGCGAGGTCAGCGAGGCCCTTGCCGAGCAGAGAAAACTCAACCTGCCGATGGATGCTCTCTTCGCCGAGGAGTTTCCCTCGGCCGTGCGAGCAGCCTTTGAGATGATCGGCATTCCGATCGGACACGTCCTGCCACCGGTCGGCGAGCTCTCTGGCGAGACGCGGGCCAAGTTGTCCGCCGCAATCAGCGCCCTCAAGAATCGTAATATTCTTTAGTTCATGACGAAGCTCTCACGACGAACAAAAAGTGCGATATTGCCTTGTTGGCCAAATAGCGCGGCCTAAGGGTGCGTTCGCTGTGGGATAATATCGAAATTTTTCAGCGTGTTAGAAACATTTCACCGGTCATTGAGGTTGTGCCTCAATCTCTGGAACGGTCTGCTCTGAAAGTCGCAAGTATTGTTGGTTGTGGGCCCGCGATTTGAACTTACTGGGGCTGTTCACACCTTTAACGGTGCTCAGCGTATGCTACGACTTCACGAATTTACTCGCTAATATCAATCGGACAGACCATTTTGGCGTCGAAGGGCATTGAACAAATCCCTCCACTGCTACCATCTCCTTCCCGACAATCCAGTGGTTTCCTGCCCGCAAACGCGGTCGCGCGCCCATTGCGGCGGACCTGCTTCCTGCGGGATGATGCAGGCCTTCGGGTCGGTGATCGAGGGTTCTTTCCATGCATATCCTGATTATCGGTGCGGCCGGCATGGTCGGCCGCAAGTTGGCAGCACGGCTGGCGCAGGACGGTGTTCTCGGCAATACATCGATCGCGCGGCTGACACTTGCCGACATCGTCGCACCGGACGCGCCGGCGGGATTCTCCGGCAAGGTCACCGTCATAACCACAGACCTTTCCAGCTCGCAGGCGGCCGAGGCTCTCATCGCGACACGGCCGGATATTATCTTCCATCTGGCAGCTATCGTTTCCGGTGAGGCTGAGACGGATTTCGACAAGGGCTATCGCATCAATCTCGACAGCACCCGGTTGTTGCTCGATGCCGTGCGTCTCGAGCATCTACGCTCCGGCTACCGGCCACGCTTCGTCTTCACCTCTTCCATCGCCGTATTCGGCGCGCCATTTCCCGAACAGATCGAGGACACATTCTTTTCAACGCCGCTGACGAGCTACGGCACGCAGAAGGCGATCGGCGAATTGCTGCTGGCCGATTACACGCGGCGAGGATTTTTGGACGGCATCGGCATCCGTCTGCCGACGATCTGCATCCGCCCGGGCAAGCCGAACAAGGCAGCTTCGGGATTCTTCTCCAACATCCTGCGTGAGCCACTGGTCGGGTGCGAGGCCGTGTTGCCGGTTCCGGAAAGTGTCCGGCATTGGCATGCGAGCCCACGTGCAGCCGTGGGCTTCCTGCTGCATGCCGCCACGCTCGACACGGCTCTGCTGGGGCCGCGCCGCAATCTCTCCATGCCGGGTCTGTCGGCGACCGTTGCCGAGCAGATCGAGGCGCTACGGCGCGTGGCCGGTGAGAGGGCGGTGCGGCTGATTCGCCGCGAGCGCGATCCGGCGATCGAAACCATTGTCATGAACTGGCCGCAGGATTTCGTGCCGCGCTGTGCGCTCGAACTCGGTTTCCGGGCGGAAGCCTCCTTCGACGAGATCATCAGGGTTCATATCGAGGATGAGCTCGGCGGCACTTTGCCCTGAAGAAATACGCTGCCCTCAGGCGGCTGGCTTGTTCAAGGCGCCCAGATGGAATTCGAGCCAGTCATAGGCAGCACGGCGCAAATCGGCATGGGTGAGTGCCCGGCTGTCGAGTGCCCGCTCGAGGAAGAGCCCGTCTATGAGGGCGATGAGATTGCGCGCGATCCCCGTCGCATCGACCTTTTTCCGCCGCTCATCGGCCACGGCCTGGATCAGTTGCGCACAGGCCTGCAGGAACTGGCGGTAGAGGACCTTATGTTCTTGCTTCAGTTGCGGATTGGTGACGATCTCCCCCCAGAGAGCAAGCCAGACCGTCAGCGTCGCGGGCTTGAGATAGGCCGGATCGACCATCGCCTCGATGACCGGGCAGAGCCGGCTTTCCGCTGGTGACGCATCGCTCGGGTCTGTTGCTGTCGCGGTGCTGCTCTCGCGTGCCTGGCTGATGATCTTGTTGATGTCGTCATAGAAAGCGGCGCGATAGACGGCAATCAGCAGGTCGGTCTTGCTGGGGAAATAATGATTGATCAGGACGAGGGAGACATTGGCCTCGGCGCAAATGCGCTCGACCCGAAAGGTCGACATGCCCCCCTCGCCGAGACAGCGAATCGCCGCCTGGACCAGAGCTTCCCGGCGTTTCTCAGGACTCTCGCGCCGGAAACGGGGGGCCTTGTCAGCGGAGGCGGGCCGTTTCAGTCCGGCGGCTTTGGGTGCCGCTTTCTTGGCCGTCTTTTGCGCCCGCATTTGGTTCATTGATCCCGTCCCATGATATCCCGCCTAGCTTTAACGAAGCCGTCGGCTTCCGGCAATTCGACCCAAGCTGTATACAGATTGTTATTGCGCCACCCTGTGCTTTGTTGTAAAAATTTTCAACAAGGAAATGGGCGGACAGGGGCGATTGGCCGGCAATGGCGGGGAAACAGCCGAAAGATGGAGCAGGGGTGCGACGGGCGAAGACGCCTTATTCCGCCTGGACCTTGCTGCGCCAGGGCCTGGCCGGGCAGGCGGGCTGGACCAAGGCTTGGGAGGATCGCGATCCCGCGCCGCATTACGACGTCGTCATTATTGGCGGCGGCGGACATGGGCTGGCGACTGCCTATTACCTGGCCCGGACCCATGGCATCAGCCGGGTCGCCGTGCTGGAGAAGGGCTGGATCGGCGGCGGCAATACCGGCCGCAACACCACCATCATCCGCTCCAACTATTTCTATCCGGCCAGTGCCGCGCTCTATGATTTCTCGGTCAGCCTTTATGAAGGCCTGACGCGGGAACTCAACTACAACATCATGTTCTCCCAGCGCGGCATGCTGGAGGTCGCCCATGATGAGGCCGATCTCGAAACCATGGCCCGCGCCGCCAACGCCATGCGGATCAACGGCGTCGATATCGATCTCTTGAGCCGCGATGAAGTCCTCGACATGGTACCGCTGCTCGATGCCAGGCCGGAGATCCGCTGGCCGGTGGCTGGCGCGCTCATCCAGCGCCGGGCCGGCGTCGCCCGTCATGACGCGGTCGCCTGGGGCTATGCCCGTGCTGCGGATGCCCTGGGTGTCGATATCATCCAGGATTGCGAAGTGACGGGCTTCGACATCGCGTCGAGACGTCTGACGGCGGTTGAGACGACGCGCGGCCGCATTACCGCCGACCGTTTCGGCATGGCGGTCGCCGGACATTCCTCGGTGCTGGCCAGCATGGCGGGTTTCCGCTTGCCGCTGCAAAGCTATGCCTTGCAGGCGATGGTGAGCGAGCCGCTGAAACCTTGCCTGCATCAGGTGGTGTCGTCCTCCATCAACGGCGCCTATGTCAGTCAGTCCGACAAGGGAGAGCTGGTGATGGGTGGCAATCTCGATCGCTGTCCGTCTTATGCACAGCGCGGCAGCTTCCCGGTGACCCAGTCGGTGATCGCCTCCCTGGTGGAGATGTTCCCGTCTTTCGCCAGCCTGAAGCTGATGCGGCAATGGGCCGGCATCGTCGACGCCTCGCCGGACAATTCGCCGATCATCGGTCCGTCGCCGGTGGCCAACCTCTATCTCAATTGTGGTTGGGGAACCGGCGGCTTCAAGGCCATCCCAGCCGGCGGCACTTTGCTCGCCCATCTACTGGCGACCGGCAGTCATCATCCGCTTTCAGAGCCTTTCGATCTCGCGCGCTTCACCACCGGGCGCCTGGTCGATGAGGCCCATGCCGGCGTCGCCCATTAACGGGGAGCAAGAGACGAGATGCAGCAATTTCCCTGTCCCTGGTGCGGCCTGCGTGCCGAGAACGAATTCCGCTATGTCGGCGATGCCGGCGTAGCGAGACCGGCCCGCACGGCGAGCGACGGCGAATGGGCGCAATACCTCTATTTCCGGACCAATGCCAAGGGTGCCGCACGCGAGCTCTGGATACACAGTGTCGGTTGCGGCCGCTGGTTCGAAATTGATCGCAATACCGCGACCCATGATGTGGCGGCCACGCGGCCGATGATGCCATGACCGGCAATGTCATGACTGGCCCGCACCGTCTGCCCGAAGGCGGCGAGATCGATCGCCGCCAACCGCTTGATTTCAGCTTCGATGGCACTCCCTATCGTGGATTTGCCGGCGACACGCTCGCTTCGGCGCTGCTTGCCAATGGTGTCCGCATTGTCGGCCGTAGCTTCAAATATCATCGCCCGCGCGGCATCCTCAGCGCTGGGCCTGAGGAGCCGAATGCCATCCTCGATCTGCGCCATGGTCCGCGCCACGACCCCAATGCGCGGGCGACGCTTGAATTGCTCGCCGATGGCATGGCGCTGAAATCGGTTCATGCCCGCGGCACCGCGTCACGCGACCGGCTGTCTTTCCTGGATCGCTTCGCGCGGTTCATTCCGGCGGCCTTCTATTACAAGACCTTCATGTGGCCGCATTGGCGGCTCTATGAGGATCGCATCCGTGCCATGGCTGGGCTGGGTCAGTTGGACCCGGCAGCGTCGGCCCATAGTGCCGCCCATCATCATCACGATACCGATCTTTGCGTCATTGGTGCCGGGCCAGCCGGATTGGCGGCGGCTCTCGCGGGGCTGCGGCTGGGGCGGCGCGTGCTGCTGGTGGATGAAGGAACCGCCCTGGGCGGGTCGCTGCTGTCGCGCGCGACCGAGATCGATGGCCGGGCAGGGCGCGACTGGGTCGCCGATTGCCAGCGGCAACTGAGCGATGGTGGCGCGCGGATCCTGACGCAGGCGGCGGCGATCGGCCTCTATGATCATCTCTCGGCTGTGGTGGTCGAAAAAGGGGTCGCTGCCAGCGCCAATGGCGAGCGCGTCCATCTCATCCGGGCAAAGCAGATGGTGATCGCGACCGGCGCCATCGAGCGGCCAATGCTCTTTGCCAACAACGATCTGCCGGGCGTCATGCTGGCCGGTGCGGTACTGACCTATCTCCGGCGCCATGCCGTGCGTGCCGGCGCCGAGGTGGTCATCGCTGCCAACAACGATTCCGCCTATGAACTCGCCGTGGCTTTGCGCGCGGCGGGAAGCGCTGTCCGGATCGTCGATACACGGCCGGAAGGCGAGGTGGCGGCATGGCAGCGTGACCGGGTACAGGCGGCTGGGGCCGTGCTTCATGCCGGCGTGACAGTTGCCGCGGCGTTGGGGCGCAATGCGGTCGAAGGCGTCAGGCTCAGCGACGGTACGCAGTTCTCGGCCGATCTCGTGGCGCAATCCGGCGGCTGGACGCCCAGCCTCCCCCTCTATTGCCATGCTAAGGGAAGGCCGCTGTGGAATGCCGAAGAGGGCGTGTTCCTGCCGGGATCGGAGTTGCCCGGCATTGCCGTCATCGGTGCCGCCGGTGGGACCTGGGGACTCGACCGCTCGCTGCAACAGGCGACATTGAGCGCCGGCGGCAGTGCAGCTGATGCGCCCAAGGCCAGCATCCCCAAGGCCAGCGCCCAGGACGAAAGATGGACGGCGCGGCCTCTTGCAGCATCGCAGGCGCAGAGCGGCAAGGCGCGTATCTGGGTCGATCTACAGAACGACGTCACCAGCAAGGACATCGCCCTCGCGGCACGGGAGAATTTCATCTCGGTCGAGCATCTGAAGCGCTACACCACACTCGGCATGGCGACCGACCAGGGCAAGACCTCGAACATCAACGGTCTTGCCGTGTTGTCGGCGGAGACCGGTCGAGATATCGGCGCCATCGGCGTCACGACGTTTCGCCCGCCTTACGTACCGGTCTCGATGGCGAGTGTCAGTGGCCTGGAGCGGGGGCAACTGCAGGTGCCGATCCGGCGTCTTGCTGCGGAAAGTGTCCATCGACAGGGAGGCGCACAGTTCCGTGACTATGGCGGCACCTTGCGGCCCGCCTGGTATGGCGCCGACAGATCCGTCGTCGCGCGGGAATGTCTGGCGGCTCGCACCGAGGTCGTGGTGATGGATGCTTCTTCGCTGGGCAAGATCGAGGTGATCGGCCCGGCCGCGGCGGCCTTGCTGGATTTCGTCTATTACACGCCGATGTCGAGCTTGAAGCCCGGGCGGCTGCGTTACGGCTTGAGCCTGACGGAGACAGGGCTGGTTGCCGATGACGGCGTGGTGCTGCGTCTGGCACCGGAGCATTTCGTCGTCTCCTGCTCAAGCAGCCATGTCGCTGCCATGGTGGCGCAGTTCGAAGCCTGGCGGCAGGACCATTTCGACCTGGATTCCGTGTTCGTGCATGATGCGACGCCGCATTGGGCGACCATGGCGATCTCCGGACCCAAGGCGAAAGCAGTGATGGCGGCACTCGATCTCGGCATCGATCTTGATGACGCCAAGCTGCCGCATATGGCGGCAGCTCCCGGCTGTTTCGCCCGGCGCCCGGCCCGGATCGCGCGGGTCAGCTTCACCGGCGAGAGAAGTTATGAGATCTCCGTGGCGGCCGGGCTTGCCGCCGATCTTTGGGCAAAGGCCCGCGCGGCGGGTGCTGTGCCGCTCGGTATTGAGGCCCTCAACATCCTGCGAGCCGAGAAGGGCTATATCTATGTCGGCCAGGATACCGATGGCGAGACCATGCCGCAGGATCTCGGCATGGCGGGGCCGCGCGACAAGCGCCAGGATGCCTATGTCGGCGACCGTTCGCTCTTCACGCCCACGGCACAAGCAACGGGGCGCAAGCAGCTGGTCGGGCTGGCGGCTTCCGGCGATGATCCCCTGCCGGCAGGGGCCAATGCGGTTGCAATAGTGGCGGGCCGCAAGCGCAGCCTCGGCTATGTCACCAGCAGCTATATCAGCCCGCTGCTCGATCGCCCGATCGCCCTGGCGCTGATTGAGAACGGCCTTTCGCGCATGGGGGAGACACTCTCCTTCGAACATCTCGGACAGATCAGTGAAGGACGGATCGTGCCGACCTGTTTCCTCGATCCGGAAGGAGCGCGCCTCCATGTTTGATCGCAGTCGCTTCTGGTCGCCAGTACCGGATTGGCAAACGGCTGTCATCAACCGGACGGATCTCGCTGTCCGGCCGGTGCAGCCGGATGGCCAGATCTTCATGGTCAGCGGCAATTTCGGGGCCTTTCTCGCCCGACAAGGGCTGGCGCGCTGCCTCGGCCCCAAGGATAGCTGTGGCGAAGCGCCCTATGCCCTGCGGCTGGCGCCAGATCGGATGTTGCTGGTCGGTGGTGCGGCCGCGATCGATATCGTGCCGGGATGGCAGGAGGGGATTGCCGTCAGCGAGGTCACGGATGGCTATCTGATCATCGATGTGATCGGTGCCAATGCCGGAACGCTGATGCGTGCCGGGGCGGCCTATGACTTCGATGCCCCCCCGGGAGCGGCGGTGGAATCGGCGGTCATCCTGTTCGCCGGCATGAGGGTCGCCGTCATGCGTCGTGTCGGCGGCTGGCGCTTGCATGTCGAGCGGCCGATGGCGCCGGCTCTGTGGCACTGGTTGGAACAGGCCGGCTGACGACCGGGCACGTCTTAATGGTAACGACGGCAGGCCGAAGCATGCCGTGCAATGGAAATGGTGAATGGGATGAAATCGCATTATCGGGTCGTGATCATCGGCGGCGGCATCGTCGGCAGCAGCATTCTCTATCACCTCAGCAAATTCGGCTGGACCGATGTGGCGCTGATCGAACGCGCCGAACTGACGGCGGGGTCGACCTGGCATGCTGCCGCCGGCTTCCATGTGCTGAATGACGACCCGAACATTGCCGCTTTGCAGGGCTATACCATCCGTCTCTATGACGAGATCGAGAAGGAAAGCGGGCAAAGTGTCGGCATGCATATGACCGGCGGCATCAGCCTGGCGGCAACGCCGGAACGCTGGGAGATGCTGAAGGCCGAGCGCGCCATGTATGAAACCATGGAGATGGAAACCCGGCTGGTGACACCGGAGGAGATCAAGGAGCTGTGCCCGATCGTCGATGTCGCCGGTCTGCAGGGTGGTCTCTATGACGCGCATGAAGGCTATATGGATCCCCATGGCACCACCCATGCCTATGCCGGCGCCGCCCGCAAGCGCGGCGCCGAGATCATCCTGCGCAACCGCGTCACCGAACTGCACCAGTTGCCGAACGGCCAATGGTCGGTGGTGACCGAGCACGGCACCATCACCGCCGAACATGTGATCAATGCCGCCGGCCTCTGGGCCCGCAAGGTGGGCGAGATGGTCGGTCTCAACCTGCCGGTGACGCCGATGCAGCATCACTACCTGATCACCGAGGATGTGCCGGAGATCGTCGCCATGGACCGCGAGATCGCCGCTATCACCGATCTTGAGGGCTTCACCTATCTGCAGCAGGAGCGCAAGGGCGTGCTGCTCGGCGTCTATGAGCGCGATCCGCGCCACTGGAAGACGGAAGGTGCTGACTGGGATTTCGGCATGGATCTGCTGCCGCCGGATATCGATCGCATCTCACCGGAACTGGCGATCGGCTTCGAGCGCTTCCCCAGCTTGCAGCATGTCGGCATCCGCAAATGGGTGAACGGCGCCTTCACCTTCACGCCGGACGGCAATCCCCTGGTCGGCCCGGTGCCGGGCCTCAAGAATTATTGGGTGGCCTGTGGTTGCATGGGCGGCTTCTCGCAAGGTGGTGCCATCGGCCTCACCTTGGCGAATTGGATGATCCATGGCGAGCCGGGCTATGACATCTTCGGTATGGATGTCGCCCGCTATGGCGATTTCGCCTCGGGCAATGCCTATCTGAAGGCGATGACCGGTCAGTTCTATGCCCGCCGCTTCGTCATCTCTTATCCCAATGAAGAATTGCCGGCCGGGCGGCCGCTCAAGGCCTCGCCCTGTTATGATTCATTGAAGGCCGAAGGAGCGGTCTATGGCGTCACCTGGGGCATGGAGACACCGCAATATTTCGCCACCGGTCAAAGCAACTTCGCCGAGAAGCCGACCCTGCGTCGCTCCAACGCCCATGATTTCGTCGCGGCGGAAGTGAAAGCGGTACGCGAGGACGCCGGCATTTTCGAAAGCACGGTCTATGCCCGTTATGAGGTGAGCGGCAACGGGGCTGCAGGCTGGCTCGATCATCTCCTGGCGGCCAAGCTGCCGGCGGTCGGTCGGGTGCGACTGGCGCCGATGCTGGCGCCCTCGGGCAAGCTGATGGGCGATCTCACCGTCAGTCGTCTGGCCGAGGATCGCTTCTGGCTGATCGGTTCTTATTACCTGCAGAATTGGCATATGCGCTGGTTCACCGAGCATATGCCGGCGACGGGTGTCACCTTGCGCAATCTCTCCGATGATTGGATGGGATTTGCCATGTCGGGGCCGAACTCGCGCAAGATCATGGAGCGCCTGGTGACACGCGACATCTCCAATGCGGCCTTTCCGTTCCTGGCTTGCGCCGAGATGGAAGTCGGCCTCGCCAAGGCCGTCGTGGCACGCCTCTCGCTGACCGGCGAGCTCGGTTACGAGATCAATGTGCCGGCGACCCAGCAGCGGGCGCTCTATGGCGCATTGATGGAGGCCGGCGCCAATCTCGGCCTGAAGTCGATCGGCAATCGAGCCCTCGACAGCCTGCGCCTGGAAAAGAGCTATGGTATCTGGTCGACCGAGTTCACCCAGGCCTATACCGCTGAGATGTCGAACCTGCGCCACCATATCGCTTTCGATAAAGGCGACTTTATCGGCCGGGCTGCTGCGCTGAAGGAACGGGAGAAGGGTGCAGACAAGGTCCTGGTGACGCTCGCCATCGATACGGTCGATGCCGATGCCGCGGGTTTCGAACCGGTCAAGCTCAAGGGCAAGCTGGTCGGCTATATCACCTCAGGTGCTTATGGCCATCATGTCGGCAAGAGCCTGGCGCTCGCCTATGTTGACAAGGATGTGGCAGCCTCAAAAACTGCACTGACGGTGGATGTGATCGGTGAGACCCGCCCGGCCGTCATCCTGGCGGAACCGGCCTATGACCCGGCTGGCAAGAAACTGCGGCTCTGATCGCAGCCATTACTGATGCTTCAGAAGGCGTTCCGCTCCGGCGGGACGCCTTCAGCGTTTGGCGATATCGGCGACCTGACCCTGGGTTAGGGCCAGAAGCTGAGCGGGTGTCAGTTTGAAGACCGCATTGGGCGTGCCGGCGGCCGCCCAGATGATGTCGAAGTTGTTGATATCCGCGTCGATCAACACGACGGGTGCTTCCTGATGGCCGATCGGTGGCACGCCGCCGATGGCAAAGCCGGTCTTGGCACGGACGAAATCGGCATCAGCTCGGCCGATCCCCTCGCCGATCAGACGCGCGACTTTCTTTTCATCGACCCGGTTGCTGCCGGAGGCCACCACCAGGACGGAACGGTTGGTCTCGGCTGCGCGGAAGACCAGCGACTTGGCGATCTGCGCGACGGTGCAGCCGATCGCCGCTGCCGCTTCCTCGGCCGTGCGCGTGCTCTCGCTGAATTCCAGCACCTGGAAATCGCTGCCGAGCACGGCTTGGATCTTGAGGGCGCTGGCGCCGGTTGCTGGCTTCATGTCACTGAACCTCTTGCTGTCTCACCTGGCCGTTAGGCCGAGCGCATGTTTCAGCCCCAGCACGGCGGCATCCGGCGTGGTGATCACGGGGCAATCGAGCGAAGATGCCATGCCGGATGCCGCCCGGGCCATGGAAAACTGCCCGAGGATCAGCGCGTCGCGCGAGGATAGGCGCTGCGCCGCTTCGGCGATCAGCCGGTCATGTCGTGCGACATCGCCAGCCTTCAGAGCCGCCAGGGCGTCGGGTACCAGTTCGGCTTGCAGGTCGAGCGCTTGGCCGGTTTCGGTCGCCATCTGCCTGAGTTCCGCGCTGAGCGCCGGCAGCGAGGGAGCGAAGGTGACCAGCAGGCCGATCTTGCTGCCCTGGTGCAAGGCAGCAGCGAAGGCGGCCTCGTTGGGTTTGAAAACCGGGATCCGTTGGTCGGCCTTGACCGCTTCGATAGCCGGACCGAAAGCCGAGCAGGTGAAGAGAATGGCCCGGGTCTTGCCGCCGATCCCCTCGCTCGCAGCGGCATAGCGCCCGAGCACGCCGAAGCGATCATGGATCGCCGGAGTGAGCTCGCCGGCGGCGGCAAGATCGGCCGAGAGCGCGGTATCAAGGAGGTCGAAGGTCACGGCTTCCGGCCAGTGCCGGCCGAAAGCCGCATGGATCGGCTCGACCGAATCTGCCAGGGCGTGAATGAGGGCGATACGTTCGGGCAAGATCACCTCAGGAAGCGGATACCGGGTTGCGCAGCTTCAAGCTTGCGATCAATGCGGCATCGCGTTCTTGTTCCAGTTGGCCGATGCTGCGGCCGGCTGCTTCCACTGTGATGCCGTCGGTGAGCAGCTGGCAGACTTCAGGCGTCAGTTTCGGTGTGCCGAGATCGGCCCAGCGGCGTTCCTGGCTCGGTCCCAGATGCTGCAGATAATGGGCGATGCCACCGGCACCGCCGCCGAGATGATAGGCCATATGCGCGCCGATCACCGACCAGCGCAGGCCCGGACCGTTGACCAGCGCGCGGTCGACATCGGCGACATCGGCGAT
>DATMUQ010000906.1:0-7441 GCA_035563795.1 Terriglobales bacterium
GGGGTCGCCTCTATCAAGCCGCTTCGTAGACAGGGCAGGAGAGTGATCCCGCTAACCGCTACTTCTCTGTCTTCTTCGCCACCTCGCCGCCAGCCTCGCGCCAGGCGGTGAAGCCGCCAGAAAGATGGGCAACATTCTCCAGGCCCATGTCCTGTGCGGTCTTGGTGGAGAGCGCCGAGCGCCAGCCGCTGGCACAATAGAAGACGAAGCGCTTCGCCTCGCCGAAGACTGGCTTGAAATAGGGGCTCTCGGGATCGATCCAGAATTCCAGCATGCCGCGCGGGCAATGGAAGGCACCCGGAATCTGCCCATCCCGCTCCAGCTCACGCGGATCGCGGAGATCGACGAAGAGGACACCGTCATTGCCAGTGAGCTTGAGTGCCTCGGCTGCCGGCACCGCCGTGATCTCGGCATTGGCTTCGGCCAGCAACTGCTTGTAACCCTTCTTCATCGCTGCCTCCGTTCACGCGCAAACAAAAACGGCACCTTCCGGTGCCGTTCTGTTGTCGTCAGTAAAGCCCGCCACTGCTGTCATTGCCGGGCGCTGCCGGTGCCTGTGGCTTCGGCGTCAGGGTTTGGCTGGCCGGCTGCTGTGTCAGGCCGGTCGCCGGCACCGCCGGCTGGCCGTTGTCAAAAGGCTTCGCACCTGGCTGCGGCGCGGCACCACCTTGCGATGCCTGCTGCGTGCCCGAAGCCGCTGCGCCATCCGTCGTCGCACCGTTGGAATCAATGATCGTCGTCGGGCTGTCCGTCGGGCCGCTATTCCCGTTGCCGACCGGGATGATGCTGCCATAACCGGCATCCTGGCCGTAATCGGTGCTGCCTTCGATGACTTGGGCCTCGCCAGTGGGCTCGGTGCCGGGCTTGAAGGCTTCCAGGATGACTGGGCCCTCGTCATTGCCAGTCGAGCGCTGACCGGTCTTGTAGTCGACCCGCACCAGGCGCACGCCGCCTGGCACGCGGAACGGTGTCGCCGGTTTGTCCTTCAGGGCCTCGATCATGAAGTCGCGGAAGACCGGCGCTGAGAGCAAGCCACCGGTTGCCTGCTTGCCGAGCGAGCGCGGTGTATCGAAGCCAAGATAAACGCCGGCTGCCAAATCGGGTGAGAAACCGATGAACCAGACGTCACGGCCTTCATTGGTGGTACCGGTCTTGCCGGCCAGCGGCTTGCCCACCGCCCTGACGGCGGTGCCGGTGCCGCGCTGCACGACGCCTTCCATCATGGAAACCATCTGATAGGCGTTGATCGGGTCCAGCACCTGCGGTCTGGTATCCGGAATCTCCGGCGGCTGCTGACCGTTGAAGCTGGCGGCAACGCAACCATTGCAGGCCCGGTCGTCGTGGCGATAAGCGGTCCAGCCCTGATTGTCCTGCACCCGGTCGATGAAGGATGGCGTCACCTTCTTGCCGCCATTGACGATCATCGAATAGGCGGTGACCAGGCGCAGCAAAGTGGTCTCGCCGGCGCCGATCGACATCGCCAGCGTCTGCTGCATGTTGTCGATCACGCCGAGGCGGCCGGCCATTTCGGCAATCCGCTGCATGCCGATGGTCTGCGCCATGCGAATGGTCATCAGGTTGCGCGAATGCTCGAGACCTTCGCGCATGGTGGCCGGGCCAAGGAAGTCCTTTTCATAGTTTTCCGGCTTCCACAGCGGCAGACCCGGGCCCTGATCGATGACGATGGGCGCGTCGAGGATCTGCGTTGCCGGCGTGAAGCCCGCCTCCAAGGCCGCCAAGTAAACGATCGGCTTGAAGGACGAACCCGGCTGGCGATAGCCCTGGGTGGCGCGGTTGAATTCGCTGATCTTGTAAGACCAGCCGCCGGTCAAGGCGAGCACGCGGCCGGTATGCGGGTCCATGGCGATGAAAGCGCCGCTGATCTCCGGCACCTGACGCAGCGCATAGACCGCCGGAGTGCCCTGCGCCGCCTTGGCATCGGTCGGCAGCTTGGCTGTTGCCTGGCCCTCGGCCGCACCGGCCTGGTCTTCCGCCACCGCCTTTTCAACCGGCTCGACGGCGATGATGTCGCCGACCTGCAGCACATCCGCCGCCGACTTCACCACCGGACCGACATGGCTGGTGCCGTCCTTGTCGAGAGTGCGGTGTCGCGCCCAGGTCATCGTGCTGGTCGGGATCCTGCCCTGTGAGCCATCTTGCAGGCCGATATCAGCACCATCCTTGTCTGCCGCCAAAACCATGGCCGGCTTCCAGTCATAGAGCCAGGGCATGGCTTCCAGATGGTTCATGGTCTGCTGCCAGTTATTGGTGGTCTCGATATGGCGCAGCGGGCCGCGGAAGCCCTGGGTGATGTCGTAGGAGACGAGATGCTCGCGCAGTACCCGGTCGGCAATTTCCTGGAGATGCGGATCCAGCGAGGTGCGGACACTGAGACCGCGCTTATAGAGGCCGTCATCGCCGTATTTAGCGATCAGCTCGCGGCGCACTTCCTCGGAGAAGTAGTCGGCGGAGACCACCTCGGTGGTACCGCGGTCGCGCTGTTCCAGTTTTTCCTTTTTCGCCGCTTCACCATCAGGCTGGGAGACATAGCCGTCTTCCACCATGCGGTCGATCACCCAATCGCGACGCTCCTTGGCGGCATCGTAATTGCGCTTAATGTTGTAGCTGTTGGGTGCCTTCGGCAGCGAGGCGAGATAGGCGCATTCGGCAACCGTCAGTTCGTCGAGCGACTTGTTGAAATAATTCAGTGCGGCCGCCGCGACACCGTAATTGCCGGAGCCGAGATAGATCTGATTGAGATAGAGCTCAAGGATGCGGTCCTTGGTGAAGGCCTTCTCGATGCGCAGGGCCAGGATCGCTTCGCGGACCTTGCGGCCATAAGAGAGCTCGTTCGACAACAGGAAATTCTTGGTGACCTGCTGGGTGATGGTCGAGGCGCCGATCGGCCGCCGGTCGCGGCCGTAATTCCGCAGATTGATGAAGGCAGCCTTGATCATGCTCGGCACGTCGATGCCGGGATGGGTGTAGAAGGACTTGTCCTCGGCCGCCAGGAAGGCGTTGATGACCCGCTTCGGGATGACCTTGATCGGCACGAAGACGCGGTTCTCCACCGCATATTCCTGCATCAGGCGGCCGTCGCCGGCATGAATGCGGGTGACCACCGGCGGATCATAGCTGGCCAGCTGGTAGTAATCGGGCAGACCCTCGGAGAAGTGCTGATAGACGAACCAGCCGGCGATCGCCGCGCTGACGACAAGCACCATGATGAGCCCGAGGAAGAAGGACAAAAGACGCGAAAAACGCATGATGGGTAAGGTGCCGCCCGGTTAAATGCTGCCGACGATCAAGGCATTGATTTTGGCCTTATCCAAGCCATGTCGCAAGATCAAGGCAATTTTATGATAGCGGCCTTTTAAGACATTTCGGCCGTCATTGCGCCATAAAAACGGGCAAAAGGGCGATCAGGAGCGACGGACAGGTTCGCGATTGGCGAAATAGTCGTCAATTGCCCGCCGGATCGACTTGGCAAGGCGCGCCTGGTGCGGCTTGTCGGTCAGCAGGGCCTGGTCCTTGTTGCTGGAAATATAGCCCATTTCGATCAGCACCGAGGGCACGTCCGGCGCCTTCAGCACGGCGAAACCAGCCGAACGGTGGCTGTGCTCCAGCATCAGCGTATCGCTTTTCAGTTCCGAGACGAGATCGACGGCAAAGGTATTGGACTGGTTGATGGTATCGCGCTGGGCGAGATCGATCAGGATGTCGGTCACCATGCCGCTCTGCTTGGAGAGATCCACGCCGGCAATGATGTCAGACTTGTTCTCCTGATTGGCGAGATCGGCCGCCTCGGCATCCGAGGCAGTCTCCGACAGGGTATAGACCGACGCCCCGCGCATGAACGGGTCGTTATGGGAATCGGCATGCAACGAGATGAAGAGATCGGCACCGTTATCCCGGGCAACCTTGAAGCGGTCGCGCAACGGGATGTAGACATCGGTTTCCCGCGTCAGTTTGACCCGGTAATGGCCGGTTGAGAGCAGTTCCTTCTTCAGCGCCAGGGCCACCGCCAGGGTGATGTTCTTTTCCATGACGCCATCGCCCAGAGCCCCCGGATCGACGCCGCCATGGCCGGCATCGATGACGATCATCGGCTTTTCCACCGGCGTCTTTGCCGTCTTGGTCGAGGATACCTGCTTGCTGACAGTCGGGGCTGTGAGGGCCACCTGACCGGAGGTCCCATCTTTGTCAGCGTCCTTGCTGACCGCCGATGCCAGCTTGTCGGCTGCCGGCTGTGGCTGGGCGGCAATCGGTTTTTCGGAATTTTTTCCCAACCCCTTGGCGCTCGACTGGGCCTTGGCGCTGGACGGTGATGCCGTCGTGGTATCGGATGGCACTGTCTGGGCCGGATCGGCCGCCGCCACCGGGACCGTCGGGGTCGCCTGGCCCGAAGCCGTGGCCACTGTCGCCGGCGCAGTACCGGTGCGCACGGCCGTGGTGAAATCAGCGGCGGAAACCGGCCGCAGATCGATCACCAGGGTGGATTGCTGCTGGCCGATGCTGGCAATTGCAGCCGGTTGCTGCAGATCGATGACAACCCGCGAGGTGCCGGCCTTGAACAGGCCGTAGCGCAAATCGGTCACCAAGCCGGTCCCTTGCAGTTTATGGCCGGCCGCCACCTTCCAATCGACTTCGTCGAGATCGACCACGATTCGGTCGGGATCAGGCAGGTAGAAACTGCGGAATTGCGGCGTTCCGCTCAGCTGCAATTCGATCCGGGTGGTATCCCCGTCAGTGCCGACACGTGCGTCTGTAACCGCAGGTTTCGCCATTGCGGAGACCGGCACCAGTAGCAGCAGCAAGAGGAATAGGCGCCGCAGCACCAACATTTAGTGTCGACTCCAAAACGGGATCTCAAATCTATCCTCTAAGCCCATGTGAATCAACAGAAATAGCGAGAACCTGACAGCCTAGCGGACGGCGCCGCGGCAGGCACTCGTTAACCATTCCGGATTTGCCATTGTCTTTAGCCACCCGCCTCTCTATTCTCCGGCTGTGGTCACAAACTTGTCTTTCCATCTCCACCGGATTGGGTCCGGCGGTGATCCGGACAGGGGCGCAGCCACAGAGTTTTCCCAGGTCTACGTCGTGCGCCGCTGAACATCTTCACGGCGCACCGAACCACGGGAAACCGATCGGCAGGAGATTACACCGACCCACCTGCCGCCTGCGGGGTTCGCCCCCGGCGGTGCGTTAAGGGTTCGAAGATCGACCGCCAACCGTCACAGGTAAGAATGACCTACGTCTGGAATTCATTAACCCATTTCGCGCCGCCGTCCGCACTTTTTGCGGATGATGCTTGGCGCGCTGAGGAGCTTTTTGCGCATGGCAAAAACAATGTTGATCGACGCCACCCACCCGGAAGAAACGCGGGTCGCGGTGGTGGACGGCCGGAAGCTGGAAGAATTTGATGTCGAAGTCGCCAGCCGGCGCCCGTTAAAAGGAAATATCTATCTCGCCAAGGTAACCCGCGTCGAGCCGTCGTTGCAGGCGGCGTTCGTCGAATATGGCGGCAATCGCCATGGTTTCCTGGCCTTCAGCGAAATCCATCCGGATTACTACCGGATTCCGATCGCCGATCGCGAAGCGCTGCTGCGCGCCGTGGCCGAGGATCTGGAAGAGGATGATGGCGACGACGCCGATCATCACGATCAGGCCCACGCCCATGACGACCATCACCACGATGATCATCATGAGCATGATCACGACCACGATCATGATGACGGCGCGCATGAGCATGATGGCGACCACGATACCGGGCCGGTGAGGGAAGCCATCGATCTCATCGTCAGCGAGAGCGGCGAATTCGTTCCGGCGCCGGCCGATTCCACGGCCGACACTCTCGAGGCACCTGAAGCCGAACCGGCCACCGCCAGCATCGCCCTCGAGGCACGGCAGGATGTGCTGCGCAGCGAAATCATGGCGACGGACGGTGCGGACCTGCCGGGCCAGCCGGAAGGCGAAGCTGCCGATCGCGACGACCTGCCGGCCCAGCCGCAGGCGGAGATCGTCGAAGTGGCGGCCCCGGAGCCCATGGCGGAAAGCGCGGGAACCGAGGAAGCCGCGATCCAGGACGATCCGGAAGCCGATGAAGAGCGTGCGCGTCGCCGCCGCCAGCGCAATCTGCGCCGTTACAAGATTCAGGAAGTCATCAAGCGCCGGCAGATCCTGCTGGTGCAGGTGACCAAGGAAGAGCGCGGCAACAAGGGTGCCGCCCTCACCACCTATCTGTCGCTCGCCGGCCGCTATTGCGTGCTGATGCCCAACACCGATCGTGGTGGCGGCATCTCCCGGCGCATCACCAGCGCCACCGACCGCAAGCGCCTGAAGTCGATCATCGACGATCTCGACGCGCCGGAAGGCATGGCCGTCATCGTCCGTACCGCCGGCAGCGAACGCAGCAGGGCGGAAGTGAAGCGCGATTTCGAATACCTGCTGCGACTGTGGGACGAAATCCGCGATGTCACCCTGCGCTCGACCGCGCCGGCTTTGATCTATGAGGAAGCGAGCCTGATCAAGCGCTCGATCCGCGACCTCTATACCCGCGATATCGGCGACATCGTCGTCGCCGGTGGCGATGCCTATCTCGCTGCCAAGAGCTTCATGCGGACGCTGACGCCGAGTCATGCCAAGCGCGTCCAGCTCTATCGCGACGCCTCGATCCCGCTGTTCCAGCGCTACCAGATCGAAAGCCAGCTGGCCGCCATCCACCAGCCGGTGGTGCAGCTGAAGTCCGGCGGTTATATCGTCATCAATCAGACCGAGGCCTTGGTTGCCGTCGACGTCAATTCCGGCCGCTCCACCAAGGAACGGAATATCGAAGAGACGGCGCTTCGCACCAATCTGGAAGCGGCTGACGAGGTCGCCCGCCAGCTGCGCCTGCGCGATCTTGCCGGCCTGATCGTCATCGACTTCATCGACATGGAAGAGAACCGCAACAATGCTGCGGTCGAACGTCGGATCAAGGAGAGCCTGAAGAACGATCGCGCCCGCATCCAGATCGGCCGCATCAGCACCTTCGGCTTGCTGGAGATGTCGCGCCAGCGCCTGCATCCCAGCCTTGCCGAAGCCAGCACGGAGATCTGCCCGCACTGCGCCGGCACCGGTCGCATCCGTTCGGTCGATTCGACGGCGTTGCATGTGCTGCGCATGGTCGAGGAAGAGATCACCCGCTCCTATTCGCCGGGCATCACCGTCATGGTGCCGGGCGCTGTTGCGCTCTACATCCTCAACCAGAAGCGCGGTGCTCTCGCAGAGCTCGAGCAGCGTCGCGGCATCCGCATCTATCTGGAAGCCGATGACAGCCTGATCCCGCCGGATTATCGCCTCGAGCGCCTGAAGCAGCTGGCACCGGGCGAGGAAGTCCAGCAGCGTCAGCTGCCGCCGGTGACGGTGGTGGAAGAGGAAATCGACATCGAGGATGAGG
>DATMUQ010000907.1:0-4979 GCA_035563795.1 Terriglobales bacterium
GGCTTGCGAGGCCGGATTGTCGCGCCCGCCACTCTCGATCTCGCCACGCGACATGACCAGATACTTGCCAAGATCGATCGACTTCGCCACCCGGCTGAGCCCATCCTGGCGCACCAGGGCTGCCAGGCGCTTCGCCAGCGCACCCTCATTTTCATGCGGGAAGGTCCGGAACAGCATCTCGGCAACGACCAGGCCGAGGACCCGGTCGCCGAGAAATTCCAGCCGCTGGTTATCGTAATCCCCCGTCTGCCGGGGTCCCCTGCGGCCGCTGTTGCGGGTCAGCGCACTGGGATGGGTGATCGCCGTGCGCAACAAGGAAAGATCGGCGAAGTGATGTCCAATCGCCGCCGACAAAGCCGCCAGATCCGGGCTTGTCCGCGCGCTCATTTCACCACGTTGAACAGCCGGTTCCAGCGGATGTCGAACGGCTTGCTCCAGGAGAAGAACAGCACCCGCGCCGGACCGATCAGGTTCTCCGCCGGCACAAAGCCGACCGGGCCGATCAGATCGCCATTCTGCTGCGTGATCTCGTCGGTCGGCAGCAGACTGGAAGGCGACCGGCCATCGGCAAAGCCGCGGCTGTCATTCGAATTATCGCGGTTGTCGCCCATCATGAAATAGTGCCCGGCCGGCACCACATAGATCGGCGTGTTGTCGTAGGACCCGGTATCGCCGGAAGCCTCGACGATGCGATGGACCACCCCACCAGGCAGAGTCTCGAGATATTGCTTGCAGGGGCAGCGCGGCTCTTCGGGATCGACATAGTCCTCGATCTCCTGGCGCTGTGCCATCTCGCCATTGATATAGAGACGCCCTTCCCGCACCTGGATACGGTCGCCCGGCAGGCCGATCACGCGCTTGATGAAATCGGTGTCGATCTCTCCCGGTGGCCGGAACACCACGACGTCACCCCGCTTCGGCTCACCCGACCAGATCCGGCCCTCGAACGGCACCAGGGACATCGGGAATGAGAATTTGCTGTAGCCGAAAGTGGTCTTCGACACGAACAGATAGTCACCGACCAGCAGCGTGGGCACCATCGACTTCGAGGGAATATTGAAGGGTTCGTAGAAGAAGGTCCGGATGACGATGGCGATGACGCCAGCCCAGATGATGGTCTTGGCGAAATCCCAGATTTCCTGGAACGTGCCCGAGGATTTACGCGGCATTGGACGGTCGTGGCTCCGCTGGGGGGAAAGTCTGTCGCTCAAGGAATATACACCCAAGTAACGTCAGTCGTCGGCGGATCAAGCCAGCCGACCGGCGGAAAGTCAAGGCGTCACAGTGGCTTGCCGCAGAGGCAGGCCACATGGACGCAGCCATTGCGCGTGTGCCCCGACGATCCCCACTCAACGGTCACACCAAGGGCCGGTTGAGGCTGATTTCAGGCCGGATTGGCGGAAATGATGACGATGGCCTGGGCCTGGGGGAAGTCGTCGGTGATGGTGAGGTCGATCTGCGCCACCATGCCCTTCGGGGTCATGGCTTCGAGTCGGGCCAGCGCCCCGCCGGTCAGCTTCAGGGTCGGCTTACCGGAGGGCAGGTTGACCACCCCCATGTCGCGCCAGAAGACGCCGTGATTGAGGCCGGTGCCGAGCGCCTTGGAACAGGCTTCCTTGGCGGCAAACCGCTTGGCGTAAGAGGCCGCGCGGTTGGCCCGGCGATTGGACTTCGCCTGCTCCACCTCGGTATAGACCCGCTGGATGAAGCGATCGCCGAAGCGCTCGATCGATTTCTCGATCCGCCGGATATCGATGATGTCATTGCCGATGCCGAGGATCATCGTGGCAGCCTTCAGAAGGCCAACCGGTTCTGCGTCCGCTGGCCATTGCCGCGGGCCGCTTCCATCAGCCGCCGCATTTCCCAGATCGCCTCGGTGAGGCCGACGAAGATCGCCTCGCCGACCAGGAAGTGACCGATATTGAGTTCGGCGATGGTCGGCAAAGCGGCAATCGGCGTCACTGTCTCATAGCTGAGGCCATGGCCGGCATGGCATTCGAGACCGATCTTGGCACCGTGTTCCGCGGCCGCCGTGATGCGCGCCAGCTGCTTGCGCCGCTCGGCACCCTCGGCCTCGCAATAGGCACCGGTATGTAGTTCCACCACCGGTGCACCCAGCTCCACCGCCGCATCGAGCTGCTTGGGATCCGCTTCGATGAACAGCGAGACACGGATGCCGGCATCGCTGAGACGCTTGATCATCGGCTGCAGATGGGCGCGATGGGTGACCACATCGAGCCCGCCTTCCGTCGTCCGCTCCTCGCGCTTTTCTGGCACGATGCAGGCGGCATGAGGCTTATGCTTCAGAGCGATCGCCACCATCTCCTCGGTCGCCGCCATTTCGAAATTCAGCGGCAAAGTGATCTCGCGCATCAAGCGCTCGATATCGGCATCGACGATGTGACGGCGATCTTCCCGCAGATGCGCCGTGATCCCATCCGCGCCCGCTTCCGCGGCGAGGCGCGCCGCCAGCAGCGGATCCGGATGCTTGCCGCCGCGCGCATTCCGCACGGTGGCGACATGGTCGATATTGACCCCCAGACGCAGGGGCGAAGACGGGGCAAGGGCGAGTTTGGCAGCCATGATGGAACGCTCGTGGATGACGGGTCAGGAGGACCGTTTCTGCAAAGATTATCGTCGGCCGAGAGACGTTAATCCAGTCTTAGATTGTGTCGATACGACGCCTTCTGACACCGTTCAAAACCCTGTGTTTGCCAAGCCTAACCGCGGGCGCGGTCGACCGAACTGATGGCCGGGGTCGCCCGCAAGGCGGCAATAATGCTGGTCAGATGCCGTACATCGCGCACCTCGACATCAACCAGCACCTCGAAGAAATCGGTCGAGCGATTGACGATCTTGAGGTTGTTGATATTGCCGCTGTTCTTGCCGATCACCGTGGTTAGGCTGCCGAGGCTGCCCGGCTGGTTGGTGATGACGACACTCAGCCGGCCGACATGGCTCTCGGTCGACTCCGGATCGACATCCCAGGCGACATCCAGCCAGCGCTCCGGCGTATCGGCGAAGGTCTCCAGCGTCTCACAATCGATGGTATGGATGGTGACGCCCTTGCCGGTGGTCACGATGCCGACGATGCGGTCGCCCGGCAGCGGATGGCAGCAGCCGGCGAAATGCAGCGCCATGCCGGGGATGAGGCCGCGGATCGGCACCGCCAGTTCGCCGCGCTTGGTCTTTGCCCGCGAGCGGCCGATCGGCACCACCTTGTCGGTGGCCGCAGCAGCGCGCGATCCCGGGAAGATCGCGTTGACGACTTCGCGGGCACCGAAATTGCCCTGCCCCACCTGGACCAGCAGATCCTCGGCATTATCCGCCTTGAACTTCTTGAGCACGCCTTCAACCGACTTGTCGGCGTATTCATAGCCCTCGTGCTGGAATTCCTTCTGCATCATCGCCCGGCCGAGCTCGATATACTGGGCGCGCTGCTGGGTGCGGATGAAGCGACGGATACAGGCCCGTGCCTTGCCGGTAACGACGAAGCGTTCCCAGGTCGGCGACGGTGTCTGCGCCCGCGAGGTGACGATCTCGACCTGATCGCCGTTATGGAGTTCGCTGCGCAACGGCACGATGCGGCCATTGATCTTGGCGCCGACGCAGGTATCGCCCACTTCTGAATGGACGGCATAAGCGAAATCGACCGGCGTCGCGCCGCGTGGCAAGGCGATGAGATCGCCCTTCGGCGTGAAGCAGAAGACCTGGTCCTGGAACATCTCCAGCTTGGTATGTTCCAGGAACTCTTCCGGCCCGGCGGCATGGTCGAGAATATCGAGGAGCTCGCGCAGCCAGCGATACTGCCGGCCATCCATCTGCGGCGCGCCCTGCTTGTACTCCCAATGCGCGGCGACACCGAGCTCGGCGATCGCATGCATCTCCTTGGTGCGGATCTGCACTTCGATGCGATGACGCAGCGGACCGATCAGGCCGGTATGAAGCGAGCGGTAATTGTTCGGCTTCGGCGTCGAGATGTAATCCTTGAAGCGCCCCGGGATCATCGAATAGGTGCTGTGGAGGGTGCCGAGCACCTGGTAGCACTGGCCGACATCGTCGACGGTGATGCGGAAGGCGATGATGTCCGAGAGCTGCTCGAACTCCATGCGCTTCTGCTGCATCTTGCGCCAGATCGAATAGGGCGTCTTTTCACGTCCCGAGACCACGCAAGTGACGCCTGCTTCCGACATTACCCGCTGCAGTTCCTCGATGATCTTCTGGCACAGATCGCTGCCCTGTTCGCGGAGGAAATTCAAGCGCTGGATGATCGAGGCATAGGCATCCGGATAGACTTCCGCAAAGGCGAGATTTTCCAACTCGTCCTTGATCTGATGCATACCCATGCGCTCGGCGAGCGGCGCATAGATTTCCAGGGTCTCCAGTGCGATGCGGCGGCGCTTTTCCTCGTTCTTGATGAAATGCAGCGTCTGCATGTTATGCAGACGATCGGCCAGCTTCACCAGCAGGACGCGGATGTCATTCGACATTGCCAAGACCAGCTTGCGGAAATTCTCCGCATGCTTGGTGTTGTCGGATTGCAGCTCCAGGCGCGAGAGCTTGGTAACGCCGTCGACCAGACGGCCGATCTCGGGGCCGAACAGGCCCTCGATCTGCTCCAAGGTCGCATCGGTGTCCTCCACGGTGTCGTGGAGCAGGCCTGTGACGATGGAAGCGGTATCAAGTTTGAGGCGGGTCAGGATCTCGGCGACGCCGAGCGGATGGGAGAAATAAGGATCACCGGAAGCCCGGGACTGGGAGCCATGCGCCTTCATGGAAAAAACATAGGCGCGATTGAGGATGTCCTCATCCGCGCCCGGATCGTAGGCTTTGACGCGCTCGACAAGTTCATATTGACGAATCATCGCGTGCGTCGGCTCCGCCGTTGAAGTCATCCTTATCGTGGTAATCCGTCTCCCTTTCCTACCGCCCGGGCCGGACCTGATCCGGCTTTAGGCATCTGCCTGGGGATCCGCTGG
>DATMUQ010000908.1:0-3521 GCA_035563795.1 Terriglobales bacterium
GCGCCGGTAAGGCCCGACGAGCCGGCGACGATATGGTGATAATTGTTCTTTTCGGCGTAGTTGACGATCATCGCTGCCGGCGGCGTGCCGTGCAGCCGCACGCAGGTCAGGTGCTGCAGATTGGCGCGCACCGCAATGTTGAGGGCCGCCAGCAATTCGCGATCGGGCGGCAGGTCCTGGGCCAAGATGCGCTGCTCATCCCAGACCAGCGGCGATGTCTCCTCATCCGCTGCGGTGATGACGGTGACGAAGGTCAGATGGTGATGCAGCTTGCTCGCCAGTTCGACGGCGAAAATGACGGCCTTTTCGGAAATCGGCGATCCGTCCGTGGCGCAAAGTAAGCTGGGCGTCATGGTCTTCCCTCTCCCCGAGGTTTCCCTTCCTGGGTCTTTCCTCACCAAAGGCCGGCACGGACACCAGAAGGCAGGCAAACGAAAATACCGACCGGGGATAGTCTCCACCGATCGGTATTAACGGGTCGTTACCAGGACTTTCAGAAACTCATGGCATTTTAACTAAACCGACATGCCATGAGTTCCGCGTTCAGTAACCGCGTGGTCGCGGCCAGGCCATGGTGAACTGGTCACCGCGCTTCACATATTTGTAGCGGTGGAAGGTGAACCAGATCGAGGCCAGGATATAGAAGCCCATCATCGCCAGGAGCTGCGTACCGAAGCCGAGGAAGACGGCAAACAGCGTCGCAACGCAGAGGATGAAGAGCGTCAGAGCCGGGATCGGATGCCAGGGATGCACATAGCCCCGCTTGATCGATCCCAGCGGCCATTTGCGGCGGAACTTCATGACATTGATCGGCATGAAGGTGTAGCCGAGCAGGCCCGACAGGATCGAGAAGGTGATGGTCTGTGCCAGCAAGCCGGTGAAGCCGAAAGCGACGGCGATCGGAATGAGGAACAGGATCGAGCGGTAGGGTGTGCGATAGGTCGGATGCACCGCCGAGAACCATTGCGGCAGATAACGATCGCGGCCCATGGAAAACCAGGCACGCGAGGCGTCATTGATGCAGCCATTGGCCGAGGCCACCGCCGAGAACACCGTCGCCACCCAGAGCAGGATATGCAGGAACAGGCTGCCGCTCATCTTCGAGGCGTCATAGAGCGGGGCCAAGGCCTGGCCGAGATAATCCCAGGGCAGCATGCCGGCGCAGATCCACCAAGTGAGGGCGGCTGCGATCAGCAGGGTGATCATGCCGGTCATGGTACCGAGCGGCAGCGAGCGGCCGGCCGAGCGGACTTCTTCTGCCGCCTGGCAGGTGCCCTCGATGCCGAGATAGTACCAGATGCCGAACTGGAAGGAGGCGAGCACGCCGAGCCAGCCATAGGGCAGGCCTGGCACGTTCGAAAGCTCCGGCAGGTTCTGGATCGCCAGCATCTGCTGATGCTGGGTAATCTCGCCCGGTGAGAACGGATGCACGCCGACCCACAGGATGATGATCGAGACGAAGGCGATCGCCGTGATCAGGAAATTGACCGAGAGCGCCATGAAGACGCCACGGTAATTGAGGAAGGCGAGCACCGCGACGGCAAGGAACACGAAGGGATGCGGGTCGACATTGTCACGCCCGAGCTCGAGGGCGCCGGCATGAACAAGATCGCCGATCACCAGCACGTCGGCGGCTTCCAGCATGGTATAGGCCATGACCAGATAGAGACCGACATTGAAGGCCATCAGCGGACCGGTCGTATGCTTCGCTTGGGCGTATTGGCCGCCAGCCGCCGCCACCGTCGAGGTGATCTCGGAATCGATCATGGCAACGCAGGTATAGAGCAGCCCCATGACGAAACAGGCGATAAGCGAGCCATAGGCACCGCCCTTGGCGACGGAATAGTTCCAGCCCATGAACTCGCCGACCAGCACGATGCCGACGCCGAGCGCCCAGACATGGGCGGGGCCGAGGACCTTCTTCAGATTGATGACTGTGGGCGTCGATTGCCCTACCGCAACGTCAGACATGCCTACCTCCCGTCGCGATGCTGTTGCTGTTGCATCGCCAGTTCATCGATGCCTTCCTGCGAACTGGTGAGCACGTCTTCGCTGAAGCGGCGGCTGACCTTTGCCGCATCAAGAACCATCCAGAGGACCAGCAGTCCGGCGCCTGCCCAGGCGGCGTATTGCAGAATATCCCAGAAATCCATTTTCAGTCCCTCATGACGACGCTAGCGCTGCGATGCCGCCGGTCGGCGGCAGATCGCTGCTCAGTCGAATTTTTCGGCGATGACCTGCTTGTATTCCTTGTCGGAGTAGATCAGCAGGAAGACGAAATAGCCGATCACGGCGATCGCGGTCAGGATGAGCATCGGCCAGCTGAAGCTGTAGTCGAACCACTGGGTGATCAACGCCGCGGCGGAATTGACGTCATAGCCGAGCGCTTCCCACTGCTTCTGCATGACGGCGTTCTGGCCGAGATTTTCCCAGGTGGCACCCGGGAAAGTGACCGTTCCGTCGGCTGCCGTCTGCTGGGTGACACCGGCCGGCAGGATGGTGCGGGTGGCCGCACCGGCGAGATTGAAATAGAGCGGCACCCAAAGTGCCAGAAAGACGGCGATCAGCACCAAAGCCGCGTCGATGATCTGGCCGATCACGCTTTGCTGCGGTGGTTGATATTTTTGACGAGCCATTTCCCCTCCCAAGAAAGCGCTAGACGAGATCGCCCGGCGCCGATCTGCACCGTCGGATTGTCATTGCGCGCGATCTGTTTGCTTGATCGTCCCCGCCCCAGCGAAGAACGTCGTCGTCCAGCTCAGTGGCCCTTATGGGCTTCGTCGAGATGGCGGATGTCGAGTTCGTAGATGAAGTTCTTGTCGTGGCTGTAATGCGAGATCATGGCGGTGATCGATGCCGTGTTGAACAGCCCGAGAATGACGGCAGCAACCGCGATCACCACCCGCATCGTGTCATCGGGAATGAGCGGGCTGACGCTGAAGAACACGAAAGCCAGGGTGGCCCACAGGACGAAAACGAAACCGAAAGCCCATATCTTATCGCGCCTGAACATGGCGTCGATCCGGGCCTGTAAACCTTCTGCCATCTGATTCCCCTCACTTGGGGCGATTGCAGCTCGTTTCCTAGAATGGAAGCGATTCACCCAATCACCCATTCCTCTCAGATACGCTTGACGGCCCTATTTTTGAGCCTTGGGTGAACTTTACCCTACTGAAACATTTTTAACCAGAGAGAAATATGTATCTTCCTGTCGAAATTTTTATCTATTTAAATCAATGTATTAGATTGGAGATGCGGGAAGTCGCCCGAGTCTGACAGGCTCGGATTTGCCATGGCAAAACGGAAGCGCGGCAGGTTCAGCATGGCCGCTCAGACCTCGCTTTTCGACGACAGCGCCAGCAAGGCCTGGATGGGAGTCGATTTCCACTTTCATCGGAAGACCTGGTCGACGGCGGTGCAGGCCGGACGATATAGATCGGCACTTGGGTTTTAAGATCAGCGATCACACGGTGAAGGGATCGCCGTGTGACGCTCTCATTCCAGCCTGTCGGCAGCAACGG
>DATMUQ010000909.1:0-2856 GCA_035563795.1 Terriglobales bacterium
CGACAGCCCGTCCAGTTTCGGCAAACGGCGGTCGACGATGATGAGGTCATAGGGCTCGCTCATGCACAGGAACAGGCCCTGCTGGCCGTCATTCGCGGTGTCGACCGTGTGGCCCTGTTCGCCCAATCCACGCGCCACGAACGCGCTTACCTCGGCATCATCCTCGATCAGCAGAAATTTCATGGCTGCTCTGTATTGATCTTGTTCCAATGTTAGCCCTGCCGCGTTGCTCTCGCTGCACCTGCGAGCGTCGCGGCAGATTACCATCGCCACCGATATGGCGAGAGATACTGCCATACCGCATCCATCTTACATATTTGTAAGAGCCCCGACAATTCGCCCTCAACTGCCGCCCGCGATAGTGCCGCAGCCGGTGACCTATCCCCTTGTGCCGGTGTCAAAAAGGCGACAGGGCGAAATTGATTTATAACACCAAACGTCTCGGCACAGAGAATATCGGGCTCTCGCGGGTTGATGGCACGGTAGATCCGCAACAGGGTGCTATCCAGCCGGCCGTGACCGGCCAGATGGGCGCGGAGAGCACGCGGCCGCATATCTGGGCGCTGTTATCCAGCCGGGCCGGCGACAATGCCCAGGTCGAGGCGGTGGTCGATGCCCTGGGCCTCCCATATGAAGCGAAGTATTTCACCAACCGGCCGCTGGCGATTCACCTCAATCTATTGTTCGGGGCGCGCTATCGCTGGTCGGTCAAGTCGGTGCAGTCCGGTGTCGCGGCGCCCTGGCCCGATCTGGTGATCGCCGCCGGCACCCAGAGCGAGCCGCTCTGCGAGCAGATCAAGGAACGCGCGGCACAGGACGGCCACAATGTGCGCGTCATCTTCCTCGGCCGGCCCTGGCGCGATCCACGTGCCTATGACCTGATCGTCACCACGCCGCAATATCGGGTGCCGATGGCGCAGAATGTGCTGGAGCTGCAACTGCCGTTGCACCGTGTCAGCCGCGAGACGGCGGATATCGCCGCCACCCGTTGGCAGGAAAATATTGCGCATCTGCCGCGGCCCTATACGGTGGTGGCTTTGGGCGGCAACATCAACCGCTATACGCTCGACCAGCAGGCGGCCCGCCGCCTCGGCGCGCAGCTCAACCAGATGACACGGTTGATGGGCGGCTCGGTCTTGATCTGCAGCAGCTACCGCACTCCGGCCGGTATTGCCGGGGCATTGGCGCAGCATCTCGAGGCGCCGTCCTATATCTATGACTGGCATGCGTCGGCGGCGGAGAATCCCTATCTCGGCTTCCTCGGTCTCGCCGATCTCTGCGTCATCACCGGCGACAGCATGACCATGATGGCGGAGGCCTGCACCTTGGGCCGGCCGGTCTTCATCTTCGATCTCGGCGAGGGCGGCTACAGCATGCGCCCGGATGGCGGCTCGCCCCTGATCCGCAATGCCGTAACCCGCAACCCCGTGACCCTGCCGCGCGACGGCATCTGGCTGCGCAGTTTCCTGCGCGCCACGCTGAAGCATCTCAAGGTGCGGCTGATCGAGAAGATATTGCCGCAGCGACTGATCCGCGATACCGATCCGATCCGCGCTTATCTCGTCGCCTCCGGCCAGGCAGCCTGGCTCAGCGACCGCTTCGTGCCCGGCAATGTACGGCGCGGCACCGCGCCCGCCGAGATCGTCGCCGCCCGGGTGCGGCAATTGCTGGCCTTGCCGGTTGAGCCGCCGACGGCTGGGGCGGCGATGATTTCCGGCGCGCCACGCGGCCGCGCGACGCCGGCGAAAGGAGCCCGCCATGCGATTTGAATGGGGCACCATCGGCCGCGAGCTGATCGTGGCCTCCTGCTTCTTCCTGCCGCGCCAGGAGCGCATCCGGCTGGAACGCTGGCTGCGCGGCTGGCAGGAAAACCGCCAGATCGAGGCTGCCGATTTCGTCGTCGTCTCTTTCCCCAATAGTGGGCGCACCTGGCTGCATGTCCTGCTGCTGCGTTATTTCCAGGCGCAGCGCGGTTTCGAGGACGCACATTTCGCCGATCTAAAGGCGCTGCGGGATCATGACCCGGCGGTGCCGCTGATCCATTTCACCCATGACAATTACCTGCGTGACTATAGCGGTGAGGGGCCGCTGAAGGCGAGCTATGGGCGCAAGAAGGTGGTGCTGCTGGTGCGCGACCCGGGCGATGTCGCGGTCTCGCAGTTCCATCAATGGCAACACCGCATGCGCCAACGGAAGAAGGTGATCAACGACTATCCGCTGGATACGCGGCTGTCATTGTTCGAATTCACCCTCGGTCGGCAGGGCGTGCTGGCCCGCGTCATCCGCTTCCTCAATGAATGGGCCGAGGCTCTGCCGCAGATGCCGGAGGTGCTGCTGGTGCGCTATGAGGATCTGCGGGCCGATACGCCGGCGACGCTGGCGAAGATCCTGGCCTTCTGGGGCGAGCAGGCGGTGCCGTCGCGCATCCAGGAGGCGGTCGATTATGCCAGTCTCGCCAATATGCGGGCGCTGGAGCAGCAGGGCGGGCGGCTGTTCCGGCCGGGCAGTTTCTCGCTGTGGAAGTTCCTGCGGCGCAGCGGCGCCAAGAGCGAGAGCGTTCTCAAGGCACGGCGGGCGAAAGTCGGCGGCTATCGCGGCGATTTCTCCGAATATGAGGCAGCGTTGATCGATGCCACCATCGACCGCTCGCTGGCGCCGGTCTTTGGTTATCGCCGCGATGCTGCCTCGGCGGTTGCCGGCGCGGCGCCGAGCAAGGCGCGGATGCGGGCGGAGATGGCGGCCACATCGGCCGCCGCAGCATCGGCATCGGCGGCATCGGCAGCATCGGACCGCGCCGCCGGCAGCGGCGGCTGACGGAAGGGCATGCCGAGGGGGACCGCCAGGCCGCGGCGGAAG
>DATMUQ010000910.1:0-3237 GCA_035563795.1 Terriglobales bacterium
CTCGACCTGCGGCAGGTGGCGGAGGTGGCGGTCTCGGTCGGTCCTGGCGGCTTTACCGGGCTGCGGATCGGCCTCGCCACGGCGCGGGGGCTCGCCCTTGCGATCGGCTGCCCGGTGGTCGGGATCAGCAGCTTCCAGGCGACCGCCGCCACCATCCTCGCGACCAAACTGGCCGCCGGCAACGCCCCGGCGGGCGATATCCTGGTGGTGCTCGACAGCCGCCGGGCCGAGCCCTATCTCGCCCGGCTGGGGCCGGACCTGGCCTTCCGGCAGCCACCGAAGCTGATGGATGCCGCGGAAATCGCCGCCGCCTGCCGGCTGCCGGGCCTGGCGCTCGCCTGTGGCGACGGGCTCGATGCCCTCGCTGGCGTGCTGGCTGGCGAAACCCTGCCGGCCGCGGTTGCCCGCCTGGCGGGTGCCAGCGATGCCGTTGCGGTCGCCCGGCTGGCGGCCGATCCAGCGGGCCGCTTCAATCTGCCGGCCGATCCGCAGTATCTGCGGCCGCCCGATATCTCCCAGCCCAAGGAACGGCCGGCGCCGCCGTCGCGCCCGGCATGAGCGGCGCGGCCTCCGGTTCCCCCGTCATCCGCGCCCTCGGCGCCTTCGATCTGCCGTTGCTGGCAGCCCTGCATGTCCGCTGCTTTACCGCCGCCTGGGACCAGAATTGGCCCGCCAGCAGTTTTGCCGAAATCCTCGCCATGCCGGGTGCCGGCGGCTGGCTGATCAGCGATGGGAAAGAGCCCCAGGGTTTTATCCTGACCCGCCAGGTACTGGATGAGATGGAGATCATCCTGATCGGCATCGATCCCGTCTATCGGCGCCGCGGTATCGCTGGCCGGCTGCTGGATTTCACGCTCAGCGAAGCGGGCCGGAGCGGGGTGAAGACGGTTTTTCTCGAACAGGCGGCACCGAATGAGGCAGCCCAGGCGCTCTATCTCGGCCGTGGCTTCCAGCCGGTCGGCCGGCGCGCCGGCTATTACCGGAATCGGGAGGGGGCTGCCGTCGACGCCGTCGTGTTGCGGCGGGATCTCGCCGCGTGAGTGCGGTCCCCCGGTGCGCCATCACCGTCGCACCCTCCCTCGGCCAATTCTCCCGGCTGTCACAATATTACTGTGTGAACTTTACGAAAATTCCTCAGTAACTGAATAAAAAACCTTCTTTTTGCACACTATTTGGCGCGATCTCTTCTAATCAGCCTGAATATATCTTCTTTATTCATTGCCGCTGTCCCCTCGGTTCCGTAGATTGGACAGGATTTATGCAAGAAATGGGTGATTGAATGGCCGACGACAGCAAGCGGCAGACAATCCTGCCGATGGTCACTGAAATCGTGGCGGCGCATCTCTCGAATAACACCGTGGCGGTTGGCGATATCCCCCGCCTCATCAACGAAGTTTACGGTGCCCTCACCGGCCTCGGCCAGGCCGGCGCCACGACCACAACGGCGGCCAGTCAGGAACCGGCCGTTCCGGTTAAGAAATCCATCATGCCGGACCACATCATCTGCCTGGAAGATGGCAAGAAGCTGAAAATGCTGAAGCGGCATTTGCGCACGGTCTATGGCCTGACCCCGGAACAATACCGGGAAAAATGGAACCTGCCCGTGGACTATCCCATGGTGGCCCCTAATTACGCCAAGAAGCGCAGCTCGCTGGCCCGCCAGATCGGGCTTGGCACGGGTGGCCGACGTCGCTAAGTCTGTCATAAATTAGCCGGCATAAATCGGCTGGCGATTCTGCTTTGCCGGCGCAGCCGGTGCAGGCAGAATGCTGGCTGTGTTGATCATGGCGGCTTGATGACATTTTTGTTGCAATGACTGGTTGCCCGCAGCGGGCGACGGCCAGCGCGACGGCTGTCAGAATGGCCGGTAGTAAGGATGGTTTGAGTGAGCGTCGTATCCCGCTTGGAACAGTTGTGCCACGACAAGGGCCTGAAGATGACCGAACAGCGCCGCATCATTGCGCGCGTGCTCTCGGAAGCGGACGACCATCCGGATGTCGAGCAGCTCTATCGGCGGGCGACCAAGATCGATCCCGGCATTTCGCTGGCAACGGTCTATCGCACGGTGCGTCTGTTCGAAGAAGCGAGCATCCTGGAACGCCATGATTTCGGCGATGGCCGCGCGCGCTATGAAGAGGCGCCGGCCGATCATCATGACCACCTGATCGATATCCAGTCCGGCGAGGTGATCGAATTCACCAATAGCGAGATCGAGAAGCTGCAGCACCGCGTGGCCGAGCAGCTCGGCTACAAGCTGGTGGGGCACCGCCTGGAACTCTATGCCGTGCCGCTGCACGGCAAGGGCAAGAAGAAATGAGTCTGGCGACAGCGACCGCCCCGCGCCCTGTCGAAGTGCGCGTCGGCAGCCTGGAGATTCGCCTGGCTGAAAACGCCGCGGAAATCACTGCCGCCCAGCAATTGCGGTACCGCGTCTTCTATCAGGAAATGAGCGCTCAGCCGACGCCGCAGATGGCCGCCGAGGCGCGTGATTTCGACAGCTTCGATCCCTTCTGCGATCACCTGATCATCATCGATCACGATCTCGGCGGCGGCGCTAATGCCATCGTCGCCACCTACCGCCTGCTGCGGCGCGACGGTGCTGCGCGGCGTGGCCAGTTCTACTCGATCGATGAATACGACATCAGCGCCATCGTTGCTCATCCGGGCGAGATCCTTGAGCTTGGCCGTTCCTGCGTCGACGCGCGCTACCGCACCAAGGCGGCGATGCAGCTCTTGTGGAAAGGCATCACCGACTATGTGGTGCATTACAAGATCGAGATCATGTTCGGCTGCGCCTCGTTGCCGGGCACCGATCCCGCGCAGCTCAAGGTGCCGCTCTCTTATCTCCATCACCGCCATCTGGCGCCGCCTGAATTTCGCATGAAGGCGATCGCCGGGCGCTATGTCGATATGAACATGCTGCCGCCCGACGCCTTTGACGACAAGCGGGCGCTGGTCGGCCTGCCACCGCTGATCAAGGGCTATCTGCGCCTGGGCGGCTTCGTTGGCGATGGCGCCGTGGTCGATCATCAATTCGGCACCACCGATGTCAGCATTGTCGTCGTCACCAATCTGGTGACCGACAAATACTACAAGCACTATACGCGCTCGGAATCGACCGGCGGCAGTGGTGACGTCGCCGGCGGCGACGGTCTCTGACGGTCGCACGGATGGTGGCGTCTCAACCCGGCACCCAGACAGCACCGGTCGCCCATCGGCCGCCTTTGCCGAAGCGCA
>DATMUQ010000911.1:0-6932 GCA_035563795.1 Terriglobales bacterium
ACACGGCCACCCAACCTCGAAGGTGTCGGCCAGGTCACGATGCGCGATCTCGTGCGCAACTGCCTTCGTATGCGCCCTGAACGCATCATCGTCGGCGAGGTCCGTGGCCCGGAAGCTTTTGATCTTCTGCAGGCCATGAATACCGGTCATGACGGTTCCATGGGAACGATCCACGCCAACAATCCGCGCGAATGCATCTCACGCATGGAAAACATGATTGCCATGGGTGGATACAATCTGCCGGCGAAGACAGTCCGAGAGCATATTGCCGGCGCGGTTCAGGTTATCGTTCAAGCGTCCCGTCTCCGTGATGGCTCACGCAAGATCACCCATGTCACCGAAGTCATCGGCATGGAAGGTGAAATCGTCACCCTGCAGGATCTCTATGTTTACGAAATAACAGGCGAAGATGCCGCGGGGCGGATTGTGGGCCGCCATCGCTTCAGCGGCCTGCGCCCGTCTTTCTGGGATCGCGCTCGATATTTTGGCAAAGAGCGCGAGCTGGCCGAAATCTTGGAAGCCGACAGTGCTTGATACGTTGCTAAAATTGCCACCCATCGCTTTTGCGTTCATCGCCGCGCTCGTGGTGCTGCTCGCGATGATGGCCCTTATTTTCTTCACCGTCCTATATGGGCCACGCGCGAAACTGCGCAAGCGGATCCTTTCGGTCGTTGGCGAAACGGGCCACAGCGCCAAGGACACGCGCGGTGGATCGGACCGTCGGCGTGGTGTCGAGGCTCGCCTGAAGGAATTGGAGCGACTGAAAAAGAGCAAGCGCGGTTATCAGCTACACGAGGAACTGGTTCAAGCCGGCTTCAATGCCTCGCCGCGGCGTTTTATGGTTCTTTCGGCGCTTTTCGGCGGCGTCCTGACCTTGCTCTACTTCCTCACCGGCCTGCCCAGAGTTGGCGTGCCACTGGTCGCCATTATCGCCACGCTCGGCCTTCCCAAGTCTTATCTTCGTTTCAAAATCAAATCACGGCTGAAGAAATTCACCGCGCTCTTTGCCGACGCGATCGACATCATTGTCCGTGGCGTGAGAACAGGTCTAACGGTGGGAGAATGCCTGAACATCGTCGGTCGCGAATCTCCAGAGCCGGTGGGCACGGAATTCCGTAAGATATCTGAAGGCATTCATCTCGGCCTTACCCTGGAAGAGTGCCTCAACAGGCTCTATCGCCGCGTTCCGATTAGTGAAGTCCGCTTCTTCATCATCGTCCTGATCATGCAGCAGTCGACGGGCGGCAATCTCGCCGAAACCCTGGAAAAGCTGTCTGACATCATCCGTGCCCGCAAGCGCATGCGCGACAAAATCAGGGCTCTTTCAAGCGAAGCGACAGCCTCTGCCGGCATCATCGGTTCGTTGCCAGTCCTGATGGCTCTCGTGCTGATGGCTATCGCACCGAGTTATATTGCCCTCCTGGGAACGACAACGGTCGGCCATTGGATGCTCATGATCGGCGCCTTCTGGATGGCCATCGGTGTGATGGTGATGCGCAAAATGATCAACTTCGACTATTGAGCCAGGCCATGGGATTCGACATCGAAACCGTTATCATTTTCCTGGCTGCTTTTGCAGCATTCGCATCGGTCGCAGCCGTCAGCCTGCCGTTCCTCCGCGGCGACCGCTTCGAGGCCCGTCTCAAGGCGGTCGGCGAGCGACGCCAGGAACTGTCGCGCCAACGGCGAGAAGCGCTGCAGACGCGCAGCAAGTTGCAGTTCGGCACTGGTGCAAAATGGAAGCAGCAGGCGATCAAGAGCTTCAAGCTGAATGAGCTGCTGGAAGCCAAGGATCTGCGCCTGAAGATGGCGCAAGCCGGTCTGCGTGGGCAACGCGCAGCCGTCAACTTCGTCTTCGCGCGTGTCGCGGCGCCGGTCATCCTGTTCCTGGTCTCCCTCGCCTATATGTTCATGGCTTTTTCAGCGAAGCCACTATTCATGCGCTTGGCCGGTGTCCTACTGGCGACATGGCTTGGCTATTATCTGCCAGTGATCTTGCTGAAAAATCGCATCACGAAGCGACAGCAGAAGCTTCAACGAGCCTATCCGGACGCCCTCGACCTCATCGTTATCTGCGTCGAGTCAGGCATGTCGGTGGAAGCGGCGTTTTCCAAGGTAACGGAGCAGATGATGGAGAGCTCCCCGGAAATCGCCGAGGAGTTTGGTCTCACGACTGCCGAACTCGCCTTCCTGAACGATCGACGTCAGGCCTTTGACAATCTCGCGGATCGGACTGGGATGGCCGTGTTCAAGTCGTTGAGCACGACGCTGCAGCAGTCGGAAAAGTACGGTACGCCTGTTGCCGTCGGATTACGCGTCCTGGCGAAGGAAAGCAGAGACTCGCGATTGGCTTTGGCGGAGAAAAAGGCGGCTGCTCTGCCCCCCAAGCTGACCGTGCCAATGATCCTGTTCTTCCTGCCGGTGCTCTTCATTATCATCGGCGGGCCCGCAGGTATCCAGTTGGCGCAGACAATCGCCAATCACTGACCGCGCGATGCGGGGCACGAAATGTGTGCCCCGCTGCTAGTCATTGAGCACCAAGCGTGTGGTAATAGTCGATGTTGTTTTGCGCCATCGCATCTGGCAGATCGCTGCGGATAAGGCGCTCCGCGCTGTCCTTGTCGCCCTTCATGACGAGCAGAAGGGCTAGATTCTGACGCGTCTCCGCCATCGCACTCGGTTGGTTGGTTGCGGCCTGCAGCGTTTCAATGGCCTTGTCCAACTGGCCGGCTTGAGCCAAGGAGAGAGCATAGTTATTCAGCAAGGTCGGATTATTGGGCGCCAGCTTCAGCCCGTCCTCGTACATCTGAGCGGCATTCGCATAGTCTCCCTGATAGTCGAGCGCGACGCCAAGAGCGGAGAGAATCTGCCAGTTGTTGGGATCCATTTCCCGTGCCTGCTTGAGACAGGGCACCGCCAGATTCAGCTGGTCTGCCGCGAGGTAGTCCTTACCGAGCTCGAGCAGCAGAGCCTCCTGGGCGCCGACTTTTGCGATCCGTGTATTGATCAACTCGGCAGCCTGTTGCGGCTCGCCGGCGTAGCGCATATTACGTGCCACTGCCATGATCAAATCCTGGTCATTTGGGTACTTTTGCAGTAGGTTTGCATAGTACTTTGCAGCGTCTGCGTAGCGATATGTTGCCTCCGCATTCGCTGCCGCGGCTCGCACAGTACTATCGAGGTTGGGCGCAGGGGCTGAGCTCTTTTCGGGGCTGTTGCCGCCCAGGCCAAGAGAAGAGCCGAGATCGGGCGTCGGGGATGAGCAACCATAGAGAAAGAGGCTACAGGCCAACAGAGAAACGGTCGTGCGCAGGAACGCACCCATCTTTACGGTCTGATACATCGCAAGCCCCCAGAACGAACGGATTAATGGACCGTTCATGAAACGAGTTTACCCTCAACCGAGAGTCGATCGAAAGAGAATACTGTCGCGACTAGATTAGGACATCGTGATGAAAAGTTTCTTTACGTCAGCCAAAACTTTACGGTTTGTCAGCGGATGGCTGACATTGGCTTTGATAGGTTTCTCTTCGACGATCGCCGCAGCGCAGTCCACGCTGACCGTCGATCTCGACGGCGCGCGGCGCCTGGTGTTGAAGGCTCCGGCGAAGGACGTCGTCATCGGCAATCCCTCGATTGCGGACGTTACCCTGGTATCGCCGACAAGCCTGATCATTATCGGTCACACGCCAGGACGCACCCGGCTTCTGGTTCTGGACTCCGACCAGGTTCCACTCGTTGATCAGATCGTTATCGTGACGCAGGGCGACAGTGGTCTCGTCTCGGTTTTCGGCCCCCGTGCATCAGGTGCGATTGCGCAGGACGACTATGCTTGCGGGAATCACTGCACACTCATGCCGAGCGCCCATTCGACGAGTGGTGGTGGTGGTGGCAGTGGCAAGGTTGATGATAAACTGTCGGGATCGGATTCGGCCCCGCCCCCGGCGACAGGTCAGACTGCGCCCGGCAATTCGGACCAACCCGCGCCCGACACCAAACCGAGCTACTAGGCAGATCGCCTGCGTGTAAAGGACAGGCGGTCTCACAGCGGTTGACGAGCAGTAGACGGCCGTGGGGATGCTCGGCGGCGCCTATCCTGAAACGCCGCAGGCGCTGTGACCCGGGCATTCAGCCATATATCTCTCATCGGTCCGCACAGCCCATAGCGTCACAGATGCTCGGGAACTCTTGTCACGGATAGCAAGGTCAAAAATGGCGACAACGGCGGAGACGTCAAAGCAGCGAGACTGGATCGACCGGCTCTTCATGCTGTTTGCCACGTCGGTTTTTGCGGATCGCCGTGAATCCTCAAAACCATTACGCTGGGCGTTTCTGATCGTCGGCGTCTTCGCCGTGCTCTTGGCGGCATCTCCCAGGGTCTGGGTAACGCAATACTTCCTGGATCTCTTCGTCCCGCTTGACGGTGCCTGGCGCATGCACAATGGCCAGGTACCGCATCTGGATTTCTACACACCCGTCGGAGATCTGTACTACCTCATCCTCAAAATCGCGGCGGCGCTTTTTGGCATGCAGCCGAAACTCGTCATATGGGCCAACTTGCTGATGGTGCCCGTCGCCGCTGCAGCTACGGCTTACAGCAGTCGTGATCGGTTGCCAAATTCGTTGCGGGCGGTCCTGGTCGTTACGGTCAGCCTCCTTTGCATGTCACCGAGAAGCCTGGATACATTGAGCAATATCAGCTTCCTGGCGAGTTACAACCGTCATAGCTGGACCCTTCTCATACCGCTGGCTTTCATGACGATCGCATCGACTGGTTCGGTTCGCGAAAAAAAACTGGCAGTGACCGATGGGATATTGCAGGGCCTGCTAATCCTTGCCCTGCTCTATTTGAAAGTCACCTTCGGGTTGGTGGCGCTGGCAATTACTTTCGTCTCGATCATCTTTGTTCCTGAGAATAGACGCGCCTGCATCATCTCGCTCGGCGTTGTCTGTATCTTCATCGCTATTTTCAGCGCGGTAAGCCCGATCAATCGGGCCTATGTTGCAGATCTCGCGCGGGCCTCAAAGGTTGTTTTGCAAAAAGGCGACGCCGGAGCGGAAACCAACTTGGCGAAAGTTTCCATCGATATTGCGAGCGACTGGTTTGAACTTGCCATGCCGGTCGCCTTCGCATTTTGGATGGGGCGGACCGCGCATACATTGCGCGAGCGTGACCTCGGTAACAGGCTCTTGCTCCTGGTAATGGCAACCTGTGCAATGAGCATTATGCTGGCCTGGCAGAACCATGATCACATCGTGCCATTGCAAATTGGCGTGATGGCCGTGGTCGTCGCCAGCCTGCTACAACGCTACCGCCAACGTCATGCTCCGAGCTCGGAGAGCTCTTCCATCGCCACGGGCTCGCCCTTCGAGCTCCCTGGCGGCAAGGTGTCTGTTGTGCTGGCGGCCGTCGTCTTCTTTTTCATGTGCGCCAATTACATCATTGCCGATGGCAGGGCGATCATCGTGCACTTTTTGTACAGCGTGGCAGATAACGGCAAGCCTGCGGCAACCTTTTCGCCAACCGTCAGCGATATCCGCCTGAAGCCAGGCGCCCCCTCGGATCTCCTCAGTGACATCCTGGCCGGCAAAACCGACCCGGTGCATTACGGCCAAGAGAGCGCGGATAGCTGGACGAACGATATGGCGACGATCATGGATAACGGCTGGCAGCTGGAACGGCAGCATGAGCCAAAAGATCCCCACATCGCCACATTAGGCTTCGTTTCGATCATGTCATATATGACACTGACGCCGCCGCCGAAGCATCTGCCGGCCTGGCTTGATGCCCATCGCACCGTGGGACTTGGCGCGCCAATGGATCCGGAGACCACTTACGACGATACCAATGTCGTCATGGTGCTCAAAGTCTTTCAGGACAAGATATTCTACGACATGGTGGCAGCTTATCTGACGAAGAACTTCTCTCTCGTCGGCGAAACGCCGCTGTGGCAGATGTGGGTGCGCCAGTCCGACCTCAAGCCGGCTGGGCAATAGGATGGCGGCGCCCCAGATTGTGATTACCATGGCAGGTTTCGGCCGGCGCTTTCTTGATGCCGGCTACGATCTGCCGAAATATCGTCTGCAGGCACATGGAAAAAGCTTGTTTTCCTGGTCCCTCTCCAGCCTGGCCTCATTCATCGCGAACGGCTCGCCCGTTGTATTCATCGTCCGACAGGCGGATGCCAGCGAGACGTTCATCGCGGCTGAGGCTGCTCGCATCGGCCTCCGTGACTGGCAGCTGATCGAAATCGCACATCCTACAGACGGACAGGCAACCACGGTGCTGCACGCCGCGACCGCATTGGAAGCCGACAAACCCGTCTTGATCTACAATATAGACACCTATGTGGAAGCACATGCCCTGCCCCACACGGCGATGCACGGCGATGGCTGGATACCCTGCTTCCCTGGCTTGGGAGAAGCCTGGAGCTTTGCCCGGACGGAGGACGACAGCGCGCGCGTCGTCGAGGTCCGGGAGAAGAAGCGCATATCGCCACATGCCTCGATCGGTCTCTACGGTTTCCGCTCATATGCCATGTATGCCGAGCTTTACGCGGAGTTCTATCGATCGAATGCCAAGATGGAAGCCGGCGAGCGTTATATAGCGCCGATGTACAACATGCTCATCGCCGAAGGCGGTGCGGTCTTCATGCATCATGTTCCGCGCGCGGCAATGCACCCTATCGGCACGCCAGAAGAATACCGGGCGTTCTGTGCAGATGTACCGCGCGCTTCGTGACAAGGTGACAGCCAGGATGTCATGCCATGAGACCAGATGACATGCGATGACAAGCTGGATCTCTCAGTGGCGATCGATGGTGCTGCCATCGGCCATCAAGCTCAACCAGCGGACCCCGCTCGCATTTGCAGACAAGCTTCTGATCGGCGCACTGCTTCTGGTCAGTCTGATCGATATTCTTTGGCTGTCC
>DATMUQ010000912.1:0-3578 GCA_035563795.1 Terriglobales bacterium
GAGCCGCGCCGGCTGGTCGAAGGAGCCGCCTTCGGAATCCTGGATGGTGAAGCTGTCGAGCGCCATGCCGTTCGACAAGGTGAGGATGCGGGCATCGACGATGCTGGCACCGGACAAAGCGAAAGCCGCCGCCAATTGCGAGACCAGGCCCTTGCGATCAGCGACATAGATCGTCACCTCGGTCATCGCCCGCCATTGGTCGACGTGATAGTCGATCGAGAGCGGCCGCTGCTCCAGCTCCGCCTCGCGGATCATGCGCGCCTGGCGCACCAGCACGCCGGTCGGGAAGGAGAGCCAATAGCCGCCATGGCCGCGCTCGAGATGGGCCTCGATCTCTGCCGGCGTCCAGTCGCTGAGCTGCGCCTTCATCTCGGCGATGACCTGGCCGATGCGCGCTTCACGGCCGGTGGTGAGGAGGCCGCCGGAAAGATGTTCCTCCGCGCGGTTATAGAGCTCGCGCAGCAGCTGCGCCTTCCAGCCGTTCCAGGTTTTCGGACCGACAGCGCGGATATCGCAGACGGTCAGGACCAGCAGCAGGCGCAGGCGCTCGATCGACTGCACCTGGTCGGTGAATTTGACCACCGTCTGCGGATCGTCGATATCGCGCTTGAAGGCGGTGTTGCTCATCAGCAGGTGCTGGCGTACCAGCCAGGCCACCGTCTCGGTTTCCTCCGCCGTACAGCCGAGGCGAGGGCAGAGATTCTCCGCCACCTCGCCACCCAGTTGCGAATGATCGCCGCCGCGGCCCTTGGCGATGTCATGCATGAGGACGGCGAGATAGAGCACCCGGCGCGACAGCAATTGATGCACCACGGAACTGGCGATCGGCACCTCGTCCTTGAGGGTACCGGATTCCACCTGGTGCAGAATCTCGATGGCGAAGATGGTGTGCTCATCGACCGTGTAATGGTGATACATGTCGAACTGCATCTGCGCGACGATGCGGCCGAATTCGGGGATGAAACGGCCGAAGACACCGGCCTCGTTCATGCGCCGGAGATTGGCGCCGGGCCCTGGCTTGTCGGCGCCGGCCGGCGCCAGCAGCACTTCCATGAAATAGCGATTGGCTTCCGGATCCTCGCGCAACTTGCGATCGATCAGCCGGATCGATTGCGACAGCCACTGGAAGGTCTGCGGATGGATATCGACGTCATGCTTCTGGGCGACGGCGAAGAGCCGCAGCATGTCGACGGGGTGGCGCTCGAAATGATGCTCATTCGGCGCGGTGAGCCGACCGCCATCGAGGCCGAAGCCGGCGAGATCACGGCGCCGCAGGCCGATCGCGGCGATGCCGGCGGGCAGGCGCAGGAAAGGCTTGCGCACATTGCGCGCCTCGACCGCGGCGCAGAAGGCACGGGTCAGGCTGCCCACCGATTTGGCGGTGAGAAAATAGTGCTTCATCAGCCGCTCGACGCCGCTGGTGCCGGCATGGTCGCGATAGCCGAGGAGATTGGCGATTTCCGGCTGAATATCGAAATTGAGCTTCTCTTCCGGCCTTCCGCGCAAATAGTGCAGCTGGCAGCGCAGGATCCAGTAGAAGCGCTCGGCCTTGTCGAAACGCTGCGCATCAGTCTCGCTCAGCAGTCCCTGTTTGACCATGTCCGCGGTGCTGCTGACGCCATAGAGAAAGCGGGCGAACCAGCGCAGGGTCTGGAGATCGCGCATGCCGCCTTTGCCGTCCTTGATATTGGGCTCGAGCTGGTAGCGCGACTTGCCGAAGCGCTGATGACGCAACCGGCGCTCATCGAGCTTGCCGTGATAGAAGGCCTCGCCCTGCCCGGCGACGATGTCTTTCTGATAGACACGCTGGAACTGCTGGAAGAGTTCCTGCTCACCCCAGATGAAGCGCGCCTCCAGCAGTGCCGTACGGATGGTGAGATCGTTCTTCGCCTGGCGGACGCATTCCTCGACCGAGCGCACCGACTGGCCGACCTTAAGCCCGAGATCCCACAGGCGATAGAGCATGAACTCGATCACCTGCTCGCAATGCGGCGTCTCCTTATAGGGAATGAGGAACAGCAGATCGATATCAGAGAAGGGCGCCAACTCGCCGCGGCCATAGCCGCCGACCGCCACGACGCAGATCCGCTCGCTGGCGGAGGGGTTGTGGACCCGATAGATGACGCCGGTGGTCAGGTCGAACAGCACGCGGATCAGCTGGTCGATCAGGAAGCTGGTGGCCTGGCCGACATCGCGGCCAGCCAGCGGCGCCCGGCGATTGGCCTCGAAGCGGCGGCGGATTTCTGCCCGCCCGTCCTGCAGGGCCTGGCGCAAGACGGCGGTCAGCGCGGCGGCGGCTTGCGTCTCGTCGCCGCCACTCTCTTTCCAGCTGCGCGTCGCCGCCTCGCTCAAGGCGCGGCGGTCGACGATCTCTCTCTGGCGGGGAATGTCGCTCATGCCGACATGTTAACAGCTTATCGGCGGATGGCACCAGAAAGCTTGGAAGCTCAGTCCGGCAGCCGCAGATGTTTCAGCGCCGCGTAAGCGAGCCCGAGATCGCCCTGGGTACAGGAGATGCCGATCATCAGCTTTTTGTAGCCGTCCCAGGCATGGTGCGCGAGCTTCTGGAAAGCGACGCATTTCGACGGCAGCCCGCGCATATCGGCGGTGAATTCCGCCGTCGTCAGGGTCGAGACCGCCTGGCCGGTCTGCCAGTTCTTGATCTCGAGCTTCCCGTAGAAATCGTTGAAATTGGTGCGTAGGTCAGGATTGGTGAAATAGACGCGGCCGAGCAGGTCGAAATAGCGGGCATCGACGAAAGTCGTACCGTCATTGGCCGTGGCTTCCAGGCGCTGCTTCTCGACCGAGCCGCCTTCCATGCCGGGCAGCATGTCGGTACCGACCGCGCAGCTCAGCTCGAAGCCGTCCTTGGTCTCGAAACTGACGGCAAGCGCGGCACAATCGACGGCATTCTCCGCAGCGCGCGCCGGCGATGACGGGGTCGTCATGGCAATCGCGGCAAGAAACAGGGCGGCAAGGATGAAAGACAGGGTGAAAACGAGGCGAAGACAGGGTCGGGAAGCAGTAATACGCACGGGTAACCTCAATAAGCGACGGGCGATTGTTGCTGATCCCCCTGGGCCTGTCAAAACCGTCCTATCGCCAGGGCCTGCACGGAAGGCGATAGATAGCGCTATCCAGGATCGCCGGGGCGAGAAAGCGCCTTGGCAGGGACGGCCAAAAGCGGCATAACCAGACCAATTGCATCGTCGTAAAATAATGAAAATTAAGGCGATGTCAGAAACTTGGGCAGGACAGGGAAGCGAAAAATGGCGGAAGCGGCGCTCGTCGTGGAGGACCTCCACAAGCGTTTTGGCGAGCTTGAGGTGCTCAAAGGCGTATCGGTGACCGCTGAGACCGGCGATGTCATTGCCATGATCGGCAGCAGCGGCTCGGGCAAGAGCACGCTGCTGCGCTGTATCAACCTGCTGGAGACGCCGGATTCCGGCCATGTCTTTGTCAATGGCGAGCTGATCAAGATGAAGCCCGGCAGGGGCGGCAAGGCGGAGCCGGCGGACCATAAGCAGGTCGACCGCATCCGCTCCTCCCTCGGCATGGTGTTCCAGAGCTTCAATCTA
>DATMUQ010000913.1:0-2619 GCA_035563795.1 Terriglobales bacterium
GAGCCGCGCCGATGGCACGGCTTTGCCGGTCGGTGCGCGGGTCGCCTTGGGCTGGCGCCGGATCGACAGCCGGCTGGTGCCGGTATGAGGGCGCGCATCGCCGGCCTGGAGGTCAACCAGATCGGCCGGACGCCCTGGCCACTGACGGTCCTGGCTTACGGGCTGCCGACCTTCTTCATTCTGATCCCGCTGCTTTCCTTCTTGACCTACAGCTTCTTCTGGGTGAAGGGGACCGAGCTCCATAGCAGTTTCCAGGACCTCACCTTCCTGAACTATGTGCGCATTTTCACCGACCAGATCTACCTGCCGGTATTGTGGCGGACGACCGTACTCTGCCTCGAGGTCGCGGTCCTGACCGTCTGCTTCGGCTATCCGGTGGCCTATTTCCTGGCGAGCCTGCAGGGGCGGAAGAAATACATCTTCCTGATGCTGCTCCTGGTGCCATTGCTGATGAGCTACGTGATCAAGATCTATGCGATCCGCAGCATCCTCGGTGGCAACGGGTTCCTCAATCGCTTTCTGATGGCGAGCGGTCTGATCGATCAGCCGCTGACCTTCTTCGTCTTCAACCTGCAGGCCGTATTGCTCGCCTTGACCGTATTGCTCATTCCCTTTGCGGTGCTGCCGATCTTCCTGTCGCTGGAAAAGCTGCCGCGCAATCTGCTGGAGGCCTCCGCGGATCTGGGGGCTTCCGAGCTGCAGACCTTCCTGCGCGTAGTGCTGCCGATGAGCCTGCCGGGTGTCATTGCCGCCGCGAGCTTCGTCTTCGTGCTGGCAATCGGCGATTTCCTGACGCCGCAGATGGTGGGTGGCAATAGCGGCTTCACCTTTGGCCGCATCATCTATTCGCAATTCGGCACGGCCTATAACTGGCCCTTCGGTTCGGCCCTGTCGGTCCTGCTCTGCGCCGTGGTCATCATCGCCATCGTCGTCGGCAGCCGCTTCGGCAACAAGCGGGGGCTGGCATGAGGCGGCTTTCCCTCGGACGGATCGGCCTCGGTGCCCTGACCGGCCTGGTCTTCGTTTTGCTCTATGGCCCGATTTTCGTGCCGATCGTCTCGTCCTTCTTCACCGTCAAATATGGCCAGGTGGATTGGGGCAATGCCAATCTCGATGCCTATGCGCTGCTGGTCAATAATGACGGCATCCTCACGGCCCTGGAGAATACGCTCCTGGTTGGTGTCTCGGCCGTTGTGCTGGCACTGATCCTCGGCTGTTTCCTGGCGATGTTCTATCGCTTCAGCCAGTCGCCGGGCCGCGGCTTCGTGCAGTTCATCATCTTCCTGCCGTTCCTGATGCCGCCGATCATCACCGGTCTCGCGCTGCTGATTTTCTTCGACGACATCAACTTCGACCGCTCGCTGATCACGGTCATCATCGGCCATACCGTCTTCGTGCTGGCGCTGGTCTACCGGACCATTCTCGTCCGCCTGCAATCGCTCGGCATGAACATGATCGAAGCGTCCTACGATCTCGGTGCCAGCGGCTGGCAGACCTTTCGCCTGGTCATCCTGCCCAATCTGAAGAGTGCGCTGATCGGTGCGGCGATCCTGGCCTTCGCCCTCTCTTTCGACGAAACCATGATCACCATTCTGGTGACCGGCACCGACAACACCTTGCCGATCCGCCTCTGGGCGATGATGCGTCTCGGCTTCACCCCGGATATCAATGCCCTGGTGGCGATCATCCTGGCTTTCACCACCGTCCTGGTCCTGGTGGCGTCGCGCCAGCTGATCCCGAAGGAATTCACCACGCGAGAGGCGTAATGCCTGTCGCGTGGCTTGTCCTGTAGCCTTTCACCTGGCCGTCATTCAATCCCTGGCATCGGTGCCGAGATCGAAGGTCTTGGTGCCTTCCTCCTGGCTGGGCGGCTCCAGCACCTCGGGGTGACGCAGGGTCCGGACCGCATCGTTGTAGCCCGACTTCCAATGTTCCTCCATCGAGCGATGGGAGAACTCATAGTCCTTGGAATGGCCCTCATAGGTGGCGGCGCGGTAGATCAGATGGACGATGTTATAGACCTTGTGGCTGGCGACCGAGCTCAGGAGCTTGGCTTCCTCACTGTCGCGTAGTTCCACCGGCAGCTTCTTCAGGATGGTGCCCAGCGCGCAGCGCAGCTTCTGCAGCCGGCGGAAGCTGTCTGTATTGGCGCGGGTGCGGCTGGAATACTGGATCTCTTTCTGCCGCATCATGACTTCCGGCATGTCACGGGGAAAGTCGCCGCGCGCATTCCACAGATCAACCTGAAAGGCGAGCGTATCCTGCCGGTCATCGGCGTTCAGCACCCAGCTCAGCGGCGTGTTGGAGACGAGGCCGCCATCCCAGTAGAACTCGTTCTCGATCTCGACCGCGGGGAAGCCCGGCGGCAGGGCACCGCTGGCCATGATATGGTACGGCGTGATCTTGTGGGTCTTGGTATCGAAATAGCTGAAATTGCCGGTCCGCACATTGACGGCGCCGACGCTGAGCCGCATGCCGTCATTGTTGAGGCGGTCGAAATCGACCAGGCGCTCCAGCGTCGACAACAGCGGCGCGGTGTCATAGATGCTGGTCGCCTCCGGGCTGCCTTGGGGATAGAACCAGGGCCCCGGCAGGCGCGGTGCGAAGAAGCCCGGTACG
>DATMUQ010000914.1:0-6224 GCA_035563795.1 Terriglobales bacterium
CTTCATGCTGCGCCAGATGCAGACCGGGGGCAACAAGGCGCTGTCGTTCGGCAAGAGCCGCGCACGCCTGCTCTCCATGCAGCAGAAGAAGATCACCTTCAAGGACGTCGCCGGAGTTGATGAGGCCAAGGAAGAGCTCAAGGAGATCATCGAGTTCCTCAAGGAGCCGCAAAAGTTCCAGAAGCTCGGCGGACGCATTCCGAAGGGCGTGCTGCTCGTAGGACCTCCTGGGACGGGCAAGACTTTGCTGGCGCGCGCGATTGCAGGCGAAGCCAACGTGCCGTTCTTCACCATTTCGGGTTCGGACTTCGTCGAGATGTTCGTCGGCGTCGGCGCCAGCCGTGTCCGCGACATGTTCGAGCAGGGCAAGAAGAACGCGCCTTGCATCATCTTCATCGACGAAATCGATGCGGTCGGCCGTCATCGCGGCGCCGGTCTCGGCGGCGGCAATGACGAGCGCGAGCAGACCCTGAATCAGCTGCTGGTCGAGATGGATGGTTTCGAAGCGAATGAGGGCGTCATCCTCATCGCCGCCACCAATCGTCCCGACGTGCTGGATCCGGCCTTGCTGCGTCCCGGCCGTTTTGACCGACAGATCACTGTGCCCAATCCGGACATCGCCGGTCGCGAACACATCTTGAAGGTGCATATGCGCAAGGTGCCGCTGGCGCCCGACGTGGACGCCCGCACCATTGCCCGTGGTACCCCCGGTTTCTCCGGCGCCGATCTCGCCAATCTGGTGAACGAGGCTGCCTTGCTGGCCGCACGCCAGGGCAAGCGCGTCGTCACCATGCTCGATTTCGAGCAGGCCAAGGACAAGGTCATGATGGGCGCCGAGCGGCGTTCCATGGTGATGACCGATGATGAGAAGCTGGCGACCGCCTATCACGAGGGTGGCCATGCCATCGTCAATCTGGAAGTCGACGAGGCCGATCCGCTGCACAAGGTGACGATCATCCCGCGCGGCCGTGCGCTCGGTGTCACCATGTCGCTGCCGGAGAAGGACCGCTACAGCATCTCCAAGCGTTGGCTGGAAGGCCGCATTGCCATCTGCTTCGGCGGTCGTATTGCCGAGCAGCTGATCTATGGCGAAGAGCATCTCAATAGCGGTGCTTCCAATGACATCCTGCAGGCCACCAATATGGCCCGCCGCATGGTCACGGAATTCGGCATGAGCGAGAAGCTCGGGCCGCTGCGCTACTCGGAGAATGAGGAAGAGGTGTTCCTCGGCCATTCGGTGACCCAGCGCAAGAACATGTCCGACGATACCGCGCGTCTGATCGATGAAGAGATTCGCCGCCTGGTGGAAGATGGCGAGCAGAAGTGCCGTGATATCCTCGGCCGCAACATCGATGCCCTGCATCGCGTGGCGAAGGCCCTGGTCGAATTCGAGACGCTGACCGGTGAGGAAGTGAAGGCCCTGATGCGCGGCGAGGAGATCCGCCGCAATGAAGGCCGCGACACCTCGTCGGGTCGGCCGCGCTCGTCGATCCCGACCAGCGGTTCGCCGGTCGGCAGCAAGGCCCCCGGCCTGGAGCCGAGGCCGCAGCCGGGCGCGTAAGGCCATCATATCGCCCAATTGACTGCCCATTCTGCGAAAGCCCCGCATCTGCGGGGCTTTCGTTTATGCGTTGCAAAGCATCATCGTGCGATGTGCCCCGATCACCGATCTCTTGGAGTGTAGTTTGACATCGATCCATCTCGTTCCGTCGGGGTTCCTGCGCGGCGAGCCAGCTGAACAGGCAGTCGCCGCTGGCCTCGCGTATTGGCTCGCCGGCGGGCCTTGCGCCTTCACCGCGGTCACCGCGTTGTGGCGATCGGCCGACGGTTCGGGCCTTCGCAAACCTCTCCCTCTCGCCGAGGCACAGCGCCTTTATCCCGAGCATCTGCAGCGCTTGTCTGCGGTGCCACAGCCTTGGGTGGGTTTCGATCTCAAGCGGCCCCTGATCATGGGCATTGTCAATGTGACGCCGGACAGCTTTTCCGATGGTGGCGATCATGCCGACACCGAGGGCGCCGTGCGGTTTGGCGAGGCGCTGCTGGCGGCCGGTGCCGATATCCTCGATATCGGCGGTGAATCCACGCGCCCCGGTGCGGCGGAGGTCAGCGTCGAAGAGGAGATCCGTCGGGTGACGCCGGTCATCCGGCGGCTGGCAGAGAAGGGTGCCGTGATCTCGGTCGATACCCGGCATGCCGCCGTCATGTCGGCGGCCGTGGCTGCCGGTGCCCGCATCATCAACGATATCACCGCACTGACCGGTGATGCCGATAGCCAGCGCGCCGCGGCGCAAAGCGGGGCGGAGATCGTCCTCATGCATATGCAGGGCGAGCCGCAGACCATGCAGAAGGATCCGCATTACGCCGACGTCACATTGGACCTACTCGACTATTTTGCCGAGCGGCTGGCGGAGCTGGAGAAGCTTGGCGTTTCCCGCCAGCGCATTTCCCTCGATCCCGGCATCGGCTTTGGCAAGAAGGACCCGCATAACATGCGGCTGATGCGGGAGCTGGCGGTCTTCCACGGCTTCGGCTGCGCCCTCACGCTCGGTGTGTCGCGCAAGAGCTTCATTGGCCGCCTGAGCCGCCAGGAACCGCCCAAGGAGCGGGTGGCGGGCTCGCTGATTGCCGGCCTCGCGGGGCTGGAACGCGGTATCCAGGTGCTGCGCGTGCATGACGTCGCCGAGACCTACCAGGCGATTGCGATCTGGCAGGCGCTCGCGCGTTGATGTTAAATCGGGATAGAAACCTCGCGCCGTGGGTTAAATGCCAGCCGGCTGTGCCTGTATTGGGCGGGGCGGGGAGCAATGAGGGTTATCGATCACATGACGCGTAAATTGTTCGGCACTGATGGTGTGCGTGGCCTGGCCAATGCCGAGCCGATCACGGCCTTGACGGCGATGAAACTGGCACTGGCCGCCGGCGTGCTTTTCAACCGCGGCGACCATCGCCACCGCGTCATCATCGGCAAGGATACGCGCCTCTCCGGCTATATGCTGGAAACCGCCTTGACCTCGGGCTTTCTCTCCATGGGCATGGATGTGCTGCTGCTGGGGCCGATGCCGACGCCCGCCGTCGCCAGCCTGACGCGGTCGATGCGCGCCGATCTCGGCGTCATGATCTCGGCGTCGCATAATCCGTTCCAGGACAATGGCATCAAGTTCTTTGGTCCCGACGGCTACAAGCTCTCCGATGACATCGAAGCAGAGATCGAGGCGCGGCTCGCCGGTAATGACCTGATGGCGAAACTGGTGCCCTCAGCCGAACTCGGTCGCGCCAAGCGCATCGACGACGCGCCGGGCCGCTATATGGAATTCGTCAAGGCAAGCTTCCCCAAGGGCCAGACATTGGAAGGCCTCAAGGTGGTCATCGATTGCGCCAATGGTGCGGCCTATAAGGTGGCACCGACCGTGTTCTGGGAGTTGGGCGCAGAGGTCATCTCGATTGCCTGTGAGCCGAATGGCACCAACATCAATGCCAATTGCGGCGCCGTGCATACCAAGGCGATGCAGGAGGCGGTGGTCGCCCACGGTGCCGATATCGGTATTGCCCTCGATGGCGACGCTGACCGCGTCATGGTTGCCGACGAGAAGGGCACGCTCTTGGATGGCGACCAGCTGATGGGCATGATCGCCGCGTCCTGGCATCGCTCCGGCCGCCTCACCGGCGGCGGCATCAGTGCCACCGTCATGTCCAATCTCGGCCTTGAGCGGTTCCTGGGCGGTCTTGGTCTCGCTTTGGCCCGGGCCCAGGTCGGCGATCGCTATGTACTCGAAGAGATGCGCCGGCGTGGCCACAATGTCGGTGGCGAGCAATCCGGCCATATCATCCTCAGCGATCACGCGACAACGGGCGATGGCCTGCTCGCTGCGTTGCAGGTTCTCTCCGTGCTGGTCGCGGCAGAGAAGCCGGCCAGCGAGGCGGGGCGTGTCTTCACGCCACTGCCGCAATTGCTGAAGAATGTCCGCTATGGCGCCGGCCAGACGCCGTTGGAGGTCGCCAGCGTGCGCCAGGCCATCGCTGAGGGTGAGGCACGCCTCAGCGGCACTGGCCGCGTGCTGATCCGGAAATCAGGCACTGAGCCGCTGATCCGGGTCATGGCGGAAGGCGAGGATGAGGCGCTGGTTGCGGCCGTGGTCGGCGATATCGTGAAGGCGGTCGAGGCGGCCAGCGCCGCCTGAACGCTGCCTGACCGCATTGCGGCCAGTCTATCCGGGAAGCTTATCTGACCTAGGCGGCAAGAACGGCGGCGAGCGGTAGATCGCTGCCGGCACCCGCATGACTGGGTTCGGCTTGCACGCGCTTGCCAAGCTCGGCAATCGTATCGGCGAGATCCAGGCGCCAATCGAGGGCGGGTAGGCCAAGGCTGCGGGCGAGGCTGCAATCCAAGGCGAGATTGGTGAGCGCCGCCGGCTTGCCGTCGACGGAAGCATGCGCGGCAGGGGTGACGGTCGGAGCCGGCCCGTCTTTCCCAGCCAAGGCGAAGACTTCGCTGGCGATCTCATACCATGAAGCCGCTTCATCGCCGGCATAATGCAGGACCGAAGGGAAACGGCGGCCTTCGATCATCGCCACGGCGATATGGGGAATGACGGCTGCCAGCGTCTCTGTCGGTGTCGGGCAGGCATAGCCGTTGGCGGAGAGTTCGAGCCTATCCGATGCGTGGCCGAGTGCCAGCAGGGTCTTCAGGAAGTTCTCACCATGCCGGCCGAACACGCGGCTGGTGCGCAGGATGAGGTGGCGGCCATGTGCCCGGCGGATCGCCGTCTCACCGGCTAGCATCGTTTGCCCATAGGTCGTCAGAGGCTCCGTCCGATCGCTCTCGCGATAGGGCGTTGCCTTGTCGCCGCTGAAGACATGCGCGCTGGAAATATGGATGAGGGGCAGGTCGAGCATGGCGGCTGCAGTCGCCAGGCCATCGACGGCGACAGTGTTCAACGCATAGGCATCTTCCGGCTCGTGCTCTGCGCGATCGACACGCGTATAGCCGGCGGTGTTGACGATGATCTCGGGATTGAACGCGCTGATCTGCTGACGCAGGCGCACTGGATGGAAGAGGTCGATCTCCGCGCGGCCGGCAAAATGCAAGCTGGTCAGGTTCGGCCAATCGCTGGCGGCCAGCGCTTGAGCAAGCTGGCCGTTACGTCCGATGACAAGGATGCGGTGCCGCCGAATCATCTTGAAGCTCCCAGCCTCACCGGATCATCGACTTGCGTTCCGGAACCCCGTGCTGTGCGACGTCATCACGCCGCGATCTCTATCGATGGTCTGCGAGGCTTACAGGGGTTATCTCTAGCTGGAATTTCAACAGATGATCTAAGTTATTGCAACAACGTGTATTTTTATAAGAATAGCAAAAATTTTTAAGAATATTTGATCATAAGCCGGTATGCGAATGCATCGCTGCGCCTGCAGCGCAGCGGACCGCCATCCACATGACCGCCTCTCGGTGCTGCATGTTCCTTTATGCGGCAGTGGGTGAGGATGCGTCAGGCGCGGCGGCTTCACATGTGAGCACTGCGTGCATTTCCCGTCGTGTTGATCTTGATCAGAATCTGTGTCCGCTGACGACACATGCACACTGTCACGGTATTGGGATGTGTGTTGCGAACCTCATGCTGTCGCCACGGATTGCATGATCGGTTGATCGTAACACCAAGCTGCAGTTCTCAGCGATGCATGCTGCTTCACGCGACGTTTTTCTTGAGTGACAGTTGTGTATCCTGCGTCAGGTTTCTGACTGCAGTTCGCGCAACATGCGACGTTTGCCGTTGTTCAAAAAAATACACGCCGCGCGATCTCATCCTTAGGACAAAGCTCTTGCTGGAGGAGAAACGCATCGCCATAATTTTGCCGGGGCAAGAAATAAAAACAGGGCCGCGATGTCTATTCAGCCAAGCTGTATCTACGACCAGCCTGCACGCGCTCGTTCTCTTTCTATCGGTCAGTGATGAATACCGCACTTGATGCATTCGATCTCGATGCCGCTGTGCTGCGTCGATCGGAAAAAGACATGCGCGCGTTTCTCGCGGCACTCGCGACCCGATTGGAAGAAGCTCTGCCTGGGCGTGTCGATGTCGACAGGCGACGCGATGGCTTGTTCTCGCGTACCACGCATGTGGCCAAGATAAGTTTGCGTTCCGAAGGCGCAATTTTCACCATCATCTTCGACAAGGCTGGCTTGTCCGCGAACCGGGCAAAGCTGGTGCGTGACGTGGTCATCAACA
>DATMUQ010000915.1:0-9862 GCA_035563795.1 Terriglobales bacterium
TGCTGAAGCATTACGCGCAGATCATGGAGATCATGCTCCCGAGCCTGCGCGAAGAGCGCGCCGCCAGCTATTCGCCCTTTTTGCCGGTCTGCCAGAAGACCGGCAAGGTGCTGCAGGTGCCGATCCTGGAAACCAATGCCGAAGCCGGCACCATCGTCTACCAGGACGAAGACGGCTCGAAGGTGGAAACACCGGTCACCGGCGGGCGCTGCAAGCTGCAATGGAAGCCCGACTGGGCGATGCGCTGGCATGTGCTCGGCGTCGACTACGAAATGTCCGGCAAGGACCTGATCCCCTCGACGAAGCTCGCCGGCGAGATCTGCCGTGAGCTCGGTTCGCCGGCGCCGGAAGGCTTCAACTACGAACTCTTCCTCGACGACAAGGGCCAGAAGATCTCGAAGTCCAAGGGCAACGGTCTCAGCGTCGAGGAATGGCTGGCTTATGCGCCGCCCGAGAGCCTGGCCTTGTTCATGTACCAGAAGCCGCGTGCCGCCAAGCGCCTGTTCTTCGACGTCATCCCGCGTGCGGTCGATGACTACATCACCTTCGTCGAGAAGTTCGATGGCGAAGAGGAAGCCAAGCGCCTGGAGAATCCGGCCTGGCATATCCATAACGGCAAGCCGCCGAAGGATAAGGCTGCGCTCAGCTACGGCATCCTCTTGAATCTCGCCAGTGTCTGCAATGCGGAAGCCAAGGAAACGCTCTGGGGCTTCATCACCCGCTATTTCCCGGGGACGACGGCGGAAAGCTCGCCCTTCCTCGATAAGCTGGTCGGCTATGCGATCAACTACTACCGCGACCATGTGAAGCCATCGAAGCAGTACCGGGCGGCGACCGAGACCGAAAAGGCGGCGCTCGCCGAACTCCTGGCCTATCTCGACCGGATGCCTGATGGCACCACGGCCGAGGAATTCCAGGAAGAGGTCTATGAAATCGGCAAGCGCCATCCCTTCGGCGAATTGCGCGACTGGTTCAAGTCGCTCTATGCGGTGCTACTCGGCCAGGATCAGGGGCCGCGTTTCGGCTCCTTCATTGCGCTCTACGGCCGCAAGGAAACCGCCGATCTGATCCGCCGCGCGCTGGCCGGCGAAAACCTCGCCGCTTGATCCAGGCGTGACGTGACCAAAGACCGGCAGCGGACAAGGCTGCCGGTCTTTTGTTTTTGAAGCATGAACCGTCACCCGAGGAGGCATGGATGCTGATCACCGAACGCTTCCACCTGCCGACAGCGACGCAGCAGGATGCCGCCGCTCTGGCGCGCTATTACCGGATCAACTGGGACCATCTGCGGCCCTGGGAGCCGCAACGACGCGCCGATCCGCGTGCGCTGGACTATTGGCAGGCGCAGTTGCGCCAGCAGGAGGCAGACCATGCGGCGCAAACCGGGTTGATGCTGCCGATACGCGCAAAAGACGATACAGACGGCCAGGCAGATATTCTCGGCGTCGTCCGCTTCTCACAGATTTTCCGCGGACCGTTCCAGGCCTGCTATCTCGGCTTCAGCCTGGCGCAGAGCGCGGTCGGGCAAGGCGTCATGCAGGAGGCGCTGACCACCGCCATCGATCATATGTTCAGCACTTGGCACCTGCACCGCATCATGGCCAATTACCTGCCGCGCAATCACCGCAGCGGCGCCTTGCTCACACGCCTCGGCTTCATCCAGGAAGGTCTTGCCAGGAGCTATCTCCAGATCAACGGGGCCTGGGAGAATCATGTCCTGACGGCGAAGACCAATACCGACCTGGCGCCATCGCCAATCTGAAGCATGCATTCCCGCATCGGGCGATATAGGCGCCGAAGACGAATAGAGCGGGCACCAGAGGGTGATACCCGCTCCTTCCGTTTCGCCAATTGCCCTCAGCTCGGCTGACGGAGCGATTTGAAGCTGGCGCGCATTTCCGCGACGAACAGCTTCGGTTGTTCCCAGGCGGCGAAATGTCCGCCCTTCGCCGGCCTGTTGTAGTGAATGAGCTTCGGATAGGCCTTCTCGGCCCAACTCTGCGGCGCCTGGTAGATCTCATCCGGGAAGGCACTGACCGCGACCGGGATCTGCAGGCCGCGGACATCGAAGAAGCCGCCCTTCGACACCTGGGCCGTGTCCCAATAGAGGCGCGCCGAGGAAATCGCCGTATTGGTCAGCCAATAGAGCGTCACATTGTCGAGGACATCGTCGGGTGACAGGCCCTCCTGCTCGCCATCAAAAGAGCGCGCAATCATCCGGTAGCTGCGGATATCGTGATCGAGCATCCAGGCCGCGAGCCCGACCGGTGAATCGACGAGACCATACAGCGTCTGTGGCCGACAATTCATCTCGATCGCATAGCCGAGCCCGTTCTTGAAGAAATCATTGAGCTGATCCCAGGCATGCCGCTCATCGGCTGACAGACCGGCCGGCGCGGTGTCCGCGGTGAGGGTCTTGGAGATCTCGGCCGGCACCGTCGCCGCCATATTGGTGTGGATGCCGATCAGGCCTGCCGGCTGCTGCAGCGCCATGTTCTCCGACACCGCATTGCCCCAGTCGCCACCCTGGGCGACATAGCGGGTATACCCGAGGCGCTGCATCAAGGTTGCCCAGGCGCGGGCAATGCGCGGCGGCGTCCAGCCCGGCGCCGTCGGCTTCGCCGAGAAGCCGTAGCCCGGCAGTGAGGGGATGACGAGATGGAAGGCATCGTCGGCGCTGCCGCCGAAAGCGGTCGGATTGGTCAGCGGCTCGATGACCTTCATCTGCTCGATGATCGAGCCCGGCCAGCCATGGGTGATGATCATGGGCAGCGCGTTCTCATGCTTTGAGCGCACATGAATGAAATGGAAATCGAGACCGTCGATCTCGGTGACGAATTGCGGGAAGCTATTGAGCCGTGCCTCGACTTGGCGCCAGTCATAACGAGTCTGCCAATAGCGAGCGAGTTTCTGGATGGTCGCCAGTCGGACACCCTGGCTGTCATCGTTGACGGTTTCCTGATCGGGCCAACGGGTGAGGACGAGGCGGCGACGCAGATCGGTCAAAGCCGATTCCGGCGCATGAAAGCTGAAGGGCCGGATGGCATCGGCCGCGGCGGCCTTGGCCGGCATGGCGGCGAGGAAATCGGCAGCACCGGAAACGGCGACCCCAAGGGCGACGCCGCCAAAGGCCGCACTGTTCAGGAAGTCACGCCGGCCCTCGTTAATGGTTTCGGTTTTGACACGCGTGGTCATGATGGCTCTCTCTCGCAGGGGTTAACGTCACCGGCCATGCGCGGCCATCCATCGGGATGGCGTCAGGGCATAGCTGCCGGGTCGTGCCGGAGATCTGGGGAGCCGGGCAGGCCGTGATAATAAGCGGCAAAAGCGATATACTCTCCCGCCATGCGGGAGAATGACGCTGGCGGGGAACAGGCATGAACCGGCTCGAAGATTACCAGGCCTTCGCGGCGATCATGGAGAAGCGCAGTTTGACGGCGGCGGCGCGTCATCTCGGCCGCTCGCTGCAGGCGATCAGCCGCTCCTTGGCAGCGGTCGAAAAAGATGTCGGCGTCGAGCTGATCCGCCGCACCACGCGAAGCCTCAGCCCCACCGATGCGGGCCTCGCCTTCCATCGCCGGCTGAGTAGCGCCCTGGCGGAGATCGATGTCGCCAAACAGGAGACGGCGAAACGCCGCATCGAGGCGACCGGCCTCTTGCGTGTCGCCGGCTCGGCGGCCTTCTCCTCGCATTATATCGTTCCCATCCTGCCGGACTTCCTGGCGGCACATCCCCATGTCGAGGTCGAGATCGATCTCTCGGACCGGCCGGTCGATCTCATCGAGGAAGGCTATGACCTCGCCATCCGCATTGGCCCGTTAGCGGACTCACCATTCAAGGCGCGGCAGTTGATGAAAGCCCGGCATGTATTCTTCGCCGCACCTAGTTATCTCGCCCGACATGGCCGGCCGAAGCATCCGGAGGATCTCGCGCGTCATCAATGTATCATCCGCACGGCCAGCTCCAGCACCAATGCCTGGCCGTTCAAGATCAATGGCCGGGTGAAGTATGTCGAGATCGGGGGACGCTTCCGCACCAGTGGTGCGATGGCAATGAATGTGGCGGCAGTGTGCGGACTTGGCATCGGCGGCGGGCCGCTCTGGCAGGTCAGCTCACTGGTGGATCAGGGTGAGTTGGAGCTGGTGCTGACCCGTTTCGAACCCGCACCGATCCCGGTTCATGCGCTCTGGCCGGCCACGCGGGTACTGCCGGCCAGGACGCAACTCTTCATCGACTTTCTTGCCGACCGCCTCAAGCAGGAACGGCTTTGACCCGCTTCTCTTCGATCAACACCAGACCCCCTCATATTCCGCCTTGGCGGCATCTTCCGCCGGTTTGCTGACGGCAGGAGCCGCGGCGATCAACCACGGAGAGCGCAAGCCACGCAGGGCCGGCAAGGGCGATGCCGCCTCGCGCTTCAAGGCCGCAACGGCGCCCGCCACCGGCAGGATGCGCTGCTCGCCGCTGCGATCGCGCAGCACCACGCTGCCATCGGCCGCCTCGCGCGCACCCGCCACCGCGACGATCGGGATCGCATCGGCATGGGCCTGGACGATCTTGCGCGACAGAGTCTCGGCGCGGACATCGAGCGCGACACGTAATCCGGCAACATCGAGGGCCTCGGCCACATGGCGGGCATAATCCTCCTGCGCCGCCTGGATGGTGGCGACCACCACCTGCTGCGGGGCCAGCCACAACGGCAAGTGCCCCTGCCAGCGTTCCAGCAGCATGGCGAGGAAGCGCTCGATGCTGCCGAGAATGGCGTGATGCAGCATGATCGGGCGCGCCCGGCTGTTATCGGCGGCAATGATCGCGGCATCGAGCCGTTCCGGCAGCACGAAATCGAGCTGGATGGTGCCGCATTGCCACAGCTTCCCATGGCGGTCGGGCAGCAGGAATTCCAGTTTCGGTCCATAGAAGGCGCCTTCGCCCGGCTGCAGCGCGTAATCGAGTCCGACCCGCTTGGCCGCGGCCTCCAGCATCGCCTCGGCCCTGTCCCACAGCGCATCGTCCCCCGCCCGCACAGCCGGTCGGGTTGAGAAGGCGACCTTGAAATCGCCGAAGCCGAAATCGAGATAGACCTGCCGCAGTAATACAGCAAAACGCGCGACTTCTTCCTCGACATGTTCCTCAAGGCAGAAGACATGGGCGTCGTCCTGGGTGAAGGCGCGGGTCCGCATCAGGCCTTGCAGCGAACCCGACGGCTCATTGCGATGACAGGCACCGAACTCGGCATACCGCAAAGGCAAATCGCGATAGGAGCGCAGGCGGCTGGCAAAGATCTGCACATGGCCGGGGCAGCTCATCGGCTTGATGGCAAAGGTACGCTCGCCGTCATCGACGGTGAACATATTGGCGCCGAATTTCTCCCAATGGCCGCTTCTTTCCCAGAGATCGCGGGCAAGAATTTGCGGGCTGCGCACTTCCTGAAAGCCGGCGCGGCGCATATAGGCGCGGATATGGTCCTCGATGGCGCGGTAGATTGCCCAGCCGCGCGGATGCCAGAAAATCATCCCCGGCCCTTCCTCCTGCTGATGAAAGAGGTCGAGCCGGTTACCCAGACTTCGGTGATCGAGCGCGTCCATGATGTCCTCCGTGTTGGACGGTTGCTGTTGAACCGGCCGGACGAAGAACATCTGCAAAAGCAAAGGCCCCGTCCGTTTCCGGCGGGGCCTTTGCTGGTTCAGCGGTGAAGTTTCTTCAGCGCATGCAACCATCCGGCAACCCGCCTGGCGGCGTGGTCGTCGTTTGCATAACGGTCGCAGAGATGAAGAGCTTCGCGTTCATGCGATCTTTATGACGTGAAAGAAGCGGGCCTGTCAACCTTGGCCGGGCCGTGGTCGCGCGATCGCCTCATCACATCAGTTGGAACACACCCGTCTCGCGATAACGCCAATAAGCCTCCAGGCTGCGCATCAGATTTGGCAAGCATGGCGGCATCTGCTGCGGATCATGCCAGGCAACCGCCCGGCTCTCCGCCGTCTCGGCCAGCAGATTGCCGGTGAAATGACGCACGCCGAACAGCATGGCGTGGAAGTGGCAGGGGTCGCCATTGGGAAAGGTCAGATACTCGAATTGCGGATCGGAAGCATAACCGAACGGGACCAGTTCCTGTGCGATGAGGCCGGTTTCCTCGCGCAATTCACGCGCGGCGGAATCGGCGATGCTCTCGTCATCCTCGGCATTGCCGCCCGGCAAGCCCCAGAGATCGAAATCGCGGCGACGTTGCAGCAGGATATGGCCGTCCGACCGTTCCACGACGAGCCGCGTGCCGATCACCATCAGGCGTTGCTTCCCCGCCATGGCCCGCAGCCGGCCCCAGTAGCTTTGGCTGAATTCCGACAAACGCGTCTCCATTCCCGTCACGCGATTGAACATGTCTTGCCAGGATACCGTTCAATGCTTACATTGGGTTTATGACACAGATCCGATCCATCGACGCCGTCCGCGTCTCGCGATTTTGGTACCGCTGGTACAGCCCGGCGGCCTAGGATCGTGCCTTTGTGACACAAACCCGAAGCCGCCCTGTACAGGCGGCTTTTGCGTTTCTGGCCTTCCAGTCGCGTCAATCTCCCCTGCTACAGCGCGGTTTCACCAACCAGGAGACTGACGATGAAACGCCTGCAAACCACCGATTTCGACGTGATCACCGGCCCGTCCATGGCGAGCGCCTGTCCGGTTGTCGATACCATCCCGCCGGCGGAAATACCGTCTCACGGATCAGTTGAGCCAAGCGTCGCAGCGGCAAGGACCGAGCAACCGGTGACAGCCGAGAAGGCCGACGCCGCCTGATCCATTCAGCCGCTTCAGCGCGCCGCTAGCTGCCGGAGGCCCTCTCCGCTGCAGTTGCCGGCACATGCATGATGAGCTTGATGCCGGCCTCCGCTGTCCAGGCGAAGGCCAGCTGCTCATAGCTGACGCGGCCCCATCGAGGATGATTGAAATGCCTGAGCCCGCCCTCGCGGCCGAGCACCTGTTGCTCGTCCCACAGGCTTGCGAAAGCGGTACTGCCGTGCCGGAGATCGGCCAGCAAGGCGCGCAGGACGGGATCGTCCAAAGCATGGCTGTGATCGGCGCGAAACTCCGAGACGACCCGCCGGGCCCGGTCCTGCCAGTCATGGACAAGCGCCTTGGCGTGCGGGCTGAGGAAGAGATAACGCAGCAGATTGCGCTGTGTGGCCGCACCATCGGCATCGAGCCAGCCGACAAAGAGATCGGCGGCCGGCGGGTTCCAGGCCAAGGCCTGCAAATGGCGATCGAGCAGATAAGCCGGATGGCCGATCGCCGTCAGCGCATTCATCAGGACCAGCGGCGGCGCCATCTCCTCGACGCCCGCATCGGCTTCGGGATCGCGCTTATTGGCGAGGTCGAAGAGGTAGGCCCGCTCTGCCTTGGTCAGGCGAAAGGCGCGGGCCAGCCGTACCAGGGCCTGGGGCGAGATCGAGACCTCGCGGGCCTGTTCGATCCAGGTATACCAGGTGGCACTCATGCCACATTGCTGGGCGGCCTCTTCGCGAGTGAGACCCGGGGTGCGCCGGCGCATGCCGGGCGGCAGGCCGAACATGGCCGGGGTCAGATGCGCGCGGCGGGCACGGAGGAAGGCCGCTAATGCGACGCGCTGGACCTCGGGTGGTGATTTTCCGGCGGAAGGGGGCTGCATGGCAGTTATTATACCAGGATAACTGGTTAAATTGTACCAGTATCGAATTTCGCGCATGCTCCGACTCATGGCACGCTTCAATCGGGGACCGTGCCCGCAACGAGAAGAGCCAAATCATGTCCGTCGCCAGTCCTGCCACCACCAACCCAGCCAGCAAATCCCACCAAGCGGTCGTCACCGAGCAATTCGGGCCCCGCGCCAGCGCCTATGTCACCAGCGCCGTCCACGCCACCGGCGAGGACCTGCAGCAGATCGCCGGCCTGGTGCGTGGCCGCAACACGGCCCGCGTGCTGGATCTCGGCTGCGGCGGCGGCCATGTCAGTTTCGCCATGGCACCGGAAGTCAGCGAAGTCGTCGCCTATGACCTCTCCCAGGACATGTTGACCGCCGTCACCCGGGTCGCGGTCGAGCGCGGCTTCGACAATCTGCGCACCGAATGCGGTGCCGCAGAGAAGTTGCCCTTCGACGATGCTGCCTTCGGCGTCGTCGCCACCCGCTTCAGCGCCCATCACTGGCGCGACCTGAAGGCCGCCTTGAGAGAGGCACGCCGTGTCATTCGGCCTTGCGGCTTCGCCATCTTTGCCGATGTGGTGACGCCGGGTGAACCGTTGCGCGACACCTTCCTGCAAACGATCGAAATGCTGCGCGATCCCTCGCATGTGCGCAATTACAGCGTCGCCGAATGGCAGGCGGCCTTACGCGAAGCCGGGTTCGAACCGGGCGAAGTGACGACCCGGCGCCTGCACCTGGAATTCACCTCCTGGGTCACCCGCATGCAGACGCCGGAAATCCACCGCCAGGCGATCCGCTCGCTGCAGGACCGCATGTCGGATGAAATTCGCCAGTATTTCGAGATCGGCGAAGACGGCAGCTTCACCATCGATACGGCGGTGATCCAGGCGAGACCGGTGTGACGGCTACTGACTGGAGCCTGTGCCGGAACCGGTGCTGGAGGGCACCGCACCGGAATCCGGTACCGGCGTCAGATGCTCGACCTGGCAGGTCGACATCACCGCATTGAGCTTGGCCAGCACGTCCTGGCTGGCGCTGCCATCGCCCACCGCCCTGATCTCGGGCGGGCTCAAGCTCCGGTCGAAATGATCGGCAACACAGGTGCAATAGCGGTCGAGGCCATCCTCGGTCGCATCATCCATGCGCAGGGCCGTGCCGCCGCCATTGGCGAGACGGCCCTGCTCCTTGCAGGTGGTGATGAAATCGGCGCGGGCGGCCATCTTGACCGGATCTTCCTGCGTCATCCTGTTGTGCAACAGAATGCCGGCCGCGGCGACAATGATGAGAACCGCCAGCGCGATCAGCGCGCGTCGTCTGGTTGAACGTGATATCATCCGCCGACCCTGTCAGCCCGGGCTCCATCATGCAAGTGGATCGTCGCGGCTGCGCCCATAAGACGCTGTCGGATGAAGTGGCCGGATGCTTTCAGAGATCGATGACGACCTTGCGAAAACCGGCCCGCTTCTGCGCGTCGCCGAGCCTGACGAAGCGGCAGCGCTGACCGACCTTGCTCTCGCGGCCAAAGCGAGCTGGGGCTATGACGCCGCCTTCATGGCGCGCTGTCGCGATGTCATGACGATGTCGCCGGATGCCATCGCCCGCCATCCCTATTATCTGATAGAAGCCGGCGACCGGGTGCCGCTCGGCTTCTATGGTTTCGATCTCACCGACGGCCTGCTGACCCTGGACTGGCTGTTCGTCGCCCCCGCCGCCCAGGGCCGCGGCTGGGGCCGGCGGCTTTTCGAGCACGCGGTCGCTGTCGCCCGCACCAAGAGCTTCGGCAATTTCCGCATCGTCAGCGACCCCCATGCCGAGGCCTTCTATTTGCATCTCGGCGCCCGGCGTTGCGGCGGCATGCCCTCGGATCTCTATCCGGATCGCATCCTCCCGGTGCTGCGCTTCGATCTCACGCCGCAGCCAATCGCCCGTTGAGCGCCTGCCGTAAACCTGCCGCCGTTGACGCGTGACCGGTGCGACCCAATCTAACCACAGATGACCCTGCTTCGGTCGCCGGCCTCCTGGCGCCAGCGACGCGCCGTTTTCTCCGCTCCGGACCGCGCATTTTATGCTTCAACCCGGGACGATCCGGCTCTAGGCTGCGGCTCAAACTGACATAAGGACCGGACGAATGGCCGAGAGCAAGAACCTGACCGAGCTGATGAATGTGCTGGAAGACCTGATGCGGCGGGG
>DATMUQ010000916.1:0-7340 GCA_035563795.1 Terriglobales bacterium
AAGCCGCGAGCAGGCTGGGATAGCAGCATATCAGGATCGCCCGCCAGGTCCGGTAGCGCGGCGCGGGCACGGGGCTCAGTTCCGCCGCAGCATGAAATAGCGCCCGGGTTTGACCTCGGCCGGCAGGGGCAAAGCGCTGAAACCGGGATCGGCAATCTCCTGGTCGCTCAACAGGATGGCGCCGGGGCGCATCAGCTGCAGAAGGCCGGGCTTGAGGATCGCCACCACCTGGGCATCGATCTCTGGCTTGCCGCTGCCGCAATCGACATGAACCATGGCGGCCGTACGGCCCAGTTGGGCGATGGCGCGGGGGAGGGTAGCGGCGAAATCGCCGATGAAGAGGCGATCTTGCGGCGGGATGCATTCGGGATGTGCCGCCACCTGGCGGTCGAAGACGTAGATCTCGCGGCCCCCCTCACGCCCCGGCGCGCTCGCCGGACCGGAAATCTCCCGCAGATGATCATAGGAACGACCATTGCCGAGGCCGAATTCCAGCACCGGCCCGGGCAGATCTCGTATGAGATCAACGGCAGTATTGAGGCAAGCGCGCTGCGCCTGCAGGCGACGGATGAAGCTTTCGAGACGGCTCACGGTCGGATGACTTTCAGATGGGCGACTTTCGGATGCAAACAGGCCTCTGGCGGCGGTTCTCAGTGCTGTTCCGCCACCGCGTCGCGCAGCTGCTCGGTCGTATGCTCCAGACGCTGGGCCAGAACCCGCATCACCTCGATGGCGATCGAAGGGAAATCCGTCACCATGCGGAAGAACAGTTCCTTGGTGATCTTGAGCGTGGTGAGCGGTTCCTTGGCAACAATGCTGGCGGTACGCGGCACGTCGCAGAGAATGCCGATCTCGCCGACGAAAGCGTCGCGGCCCACTTCGGCCACGGTCAGAGGACCGGTCGGGGTGTTGACGACGATATCGGCCCGGCCATCGAGGATGATATAGGCGGCATCGGCGAGATCGCCCTGATTGAAGAGGACATCGCCCGCCTGATAGGTCGCCCGTTCACTGGCGAAGGCCATCAGCTTCAGTTTCGACGGCTCGACCTTGGCGAAGAGCGGAATGCGCCGCAGTGCCTCGACATCGTCTTGAATGCTCATCCCCTACTCCATTCAGTTGGTTCCATATGACACCCATCCGGTACCCGGTGTCACATCACCTTTGCTGTTCAATATCTTGCTTCGATCCGGGCAATCATCCCGGCCGCCTCATTTCGCCGAGGCCAGTTCCGGCTGGCTCGAACCGATCTCGCGTTCCGCTGCCTCCTGAGAGGGCGGTCCAGCCAGGTCGCGGAACAGGCTGCCGCTGCGGTCCAGTTCCGCGCGATCACCCTTTTCCCGCACCCGTCCGTCCTTCAGGACCAGCACATCGTCGCAGCTGCGCCCCAGGCTGGCGGTATCGGTCATCACCACGGTGGCCAGGCCCTGGCGGCAGGCCAGGACCTGTTCCAGCAGCCGGTGCTGGGTGGCATGGTCGAACAGCGCCAGGCTGTTATTGAGCACCAGGAAACGCGGCTGCTTGATCAGCGCCCGCAGCAGCGCCACCTTCTGCCGCTGCTGGGTCGAAAGCTTCTTGCCGCCCGAGCCGACATTGAAGTCGAGCCCGACCTGCATCACCTGCGCCCGCAGATTAAGATTGTCGATCACTTCGGAAATCAGCTTGCCGATTTTCACATGCGCCTGGGCCTGACCATAGACCAAGCGGCCGAACAGCAGATTGTCCTGCACCGAGGCGGCGGCGTTGTAGCGTTCGGGGTCATAGAAATCGATGCGCTGGCGCAGCTCGGCCGGCAGCGTCTCGGCGACGGTGCGGCGGGCCTTCAGCAGCCGCTGCTCCATCGCCGCATCGATCAGGTTCAAGCGGTGCCGTGCTTCGATATACGGGAAGGTGGCCCCGATCAGGCGCCGGCGGTCCGCCGGGGTGATGTTGTCGAGGCCGCTATTCCGCAGCCGCGCCACCAATTGCTGATAGGCCGGCAGCTGGTCGGCGGCGATGAAGCTGAACTGCTCGAAGAAGGGATGGCCCGGCGGCAGATCGGCGAAGATTTCCACCATGGTCTCGGCAATCTGCTGGCCCATATGCAGGATGTCCTGCATCAGCCCTTCGCGCTCCAGCAACTGGCTGAGGAACGGGCTGTCGACCAGGCGGGCATAATCGAAGCCGCCCCCGCCCGGCGCCGTGCCGAACAGCAGATTCTCGACCAGGCTCAGATTCTTGTTGTAGCGGTCGGGATCGAAGGGCTCGACCAGGCTGGCAAAGCGCGGCTCGCGCAAGCGATCGGCAATGGCGCGGCGTGCCTCGAGGAAGCTCTGTGCCGTTTCCGGATTATGCTGAGGATCGACAAAACCGCGCAGGCCGAATGAATAGACATCGCCCGCCAGCTCGGTGACCTGCAGCAGCTCCGTCACCCGCTGCGCCAATGCGGTCCGGTCGCGTATGTCGATCGAGGCATAATCGATCCAGTCGGCGGTGACGTCGAGCACCGGATTGCCGGCCCGCGCCGCTTCCGCCATGCGCCAGGCGATCTGGCGCTTGTCTTCTTCGGCAATGTCGACCGTTTGCCCCGGCCGGTGCTTCAAGCCGTAGAGCACATTGTCCTGGATGGAGAGCGGGAACAGGAAGGATTCATCGGCAACATAAGAGAGATGGCGGCCGAGGGCGGCCTCCGGCAGATCACGCAGGTCGCGGTTGCCAATATGGATCGCCCCGGTGGTGAGGGCGGTGAGGCGCAACAGCACCTGGCCGAGCGTCTCCTTGCCGTGGCCGAGCACGATCAGGCTGCGATCCGGCGCAATGCCGAGGCTGACATCTTCCAGTTGCCGGCTGCCCGTCTCGTCGATGACGCCCACATTCTGCAGCTCGATCGGTGCGTCGGGCAGATTGATATCGGCCTCCAGCGACTGCTTTTCCGGCTCCAGCATGTCCTTGGGCGAGAACTGCTCGATCACCTGCTCGTATTTGATCTGTACGTCCTGGCGGTTCTGGTCCCAGTCGATCAGTTCCTTGATCGGGCTCGGCACGTCCTTATAGGCATTAATTGAGGCCAAGAGGCTGCCGGTATCGAAACTGCCCTTGAGTGCCAGATAGCCGCCGATCAGGTAGAACAGGAACGGCGTCGTTTGCGCCAGCATGTTGTTGAGGTATTTGACGAAGAACTTGCGCTGGTAGAGATCGAAGCGGATGCCGAAGATGATGCCGAGCCGGTGCACGATATCGGCGCGCTCGTAATTCGAGGTGTCGTGGATATGGATGTCCTGGGCACCGTCCACCACTTCGGCGATGCGGCCGGCCAGCGCCCGGGCGGTCACTTGGCGCTGGCGGCCGAGCTGCAGGATCCGGCGGCGCAGGCGCGGGATCACCAGCATCTGGATGCCGAGCACCGCCACCGTCACGCCACCGAGGAAAACGCTCTGGGTGAACAGGAAATAAAGCGCCGTCAGCGCGGTGCCGATGAGATCGGCCGGCGTCACATAAGCGTCGCCGATGAAGCCGCCGATGGGATCGACCTCGTCCTTGATCATGGTGGCGATTTCCGCCTGCTTGACCTTGCGGAAATGGGTCAGGGGGAAGCGCAGCACACGGTCGAACAGCTGATAGCGCAGGCGCCGCAGCATGCGCTCGCCGAGCCGGCCCTTGTCGGTCAGCACCCGCTGCTTCATCCAGCCATTGGCGACGACGAAGAAGAGATAGCTGAAACACAGGGCAAAAAGATAATTGAGCTGGTCGAGCTGGAACCCGTCGAGCAGGGTGATCTTCGGCAGGCCGATCCAGTGATAGGGCCCGACCGAGAGGTGCAGGAAAGGTTGCACATTGGTATCGGTCTTCTTGAAGATATCGCCGCGGATGCCGTCATTGACGATCTGTTTCGGCAGGTCGAGCGAGATGAAATAGAACACCTTGGAGATCAGCACGACGGCCAGGATCAGGAGCTGCTCCCGCCAGCTATTGCGCCAGATATAGGTAAAGAGCCTGCGGTCCATCGCGCGATCTGACCTTCAATTATGCGCGGCAACCCCAAATTCTTAACGCCGCGCCCATCCTCTTGCCCCGAACATAGGCGCTGACCGATAGCGGGGCAAGTTGTCACCCATGTTACGGCGGAAATCCGAAGCAGATCAGAGGATTGCGGCTGTAACTTTGATCGGCTGACGGCGTCGAGGGTGGTTGACGGACACGACCTTTGCTGGCAGATGTGCGGCAAATCTCAGGGTTTCCGGGCCGACGGGGCCGGCCGGGTTGCCGCGAAATCTTAGCTTTTAGCCCCATAGCGACCATGCCATAATCCGGCCGACTTTCGCGATCGGGGGATGGCGCGTGTCGGAGACGGCGATGAACGAGCGCGACGCGCGGGTATTGATCTATAGCCATGACAGTTTCGGTCTTGGCCATTTGCGGCGATGCCGGGCGATCGCCCATTCGCTGGTCGAACAGAACAAGGACATGTCGGTCATCATCCTGACCGGCTCCCCCATCATCGGCAGCTTTAATTTCCGCGCCCGCGTCGATTTCATCCGCGTGCCTGGCGTCATCAAATTGCGCAGCGGCGATTACACGCCCTTGAGCCTGCTGATCGATATCGACGAGACCCTCGCCATGCGGGAGTCGATCATCAAGCACACCGCCGATATCTTCGATCCCGACATCTTCATCGTCGACAAGGAACCGCTCGGCCTGCGCGGCGAGGTGCGGGAGACCCTGGAAATGCTGCGGGAACGCGGCACCCAGCTGGTGCTCGGCCTGCGCGACATCATGGACGAGCCGGCCTCGCTGGCGCCGGAATGGGAACGCAAGAACGCTGTCCCGGCTCTGCGCGATCTCTATGACGCGATCTGGGTCTATGGCCTGCCGCAGATCTGCGACCCGCTGGACGGCATCGACCTGCCGAAATCGGTCCAGCACAAGATGACCTATACCGGCTACCTCAAGCGCAGCCTGCCGCATGAGCCCTCGCCGGTGACGCCGCTGCAGAAGATCGAGGCGCCCTATCTGCTGGTGACGACTGGCGGCGGCGGCGATGGCGAGGACGTCATCGACTGGGTGCTGCGGGCCTATGAAACCGACCGCAAGCAGCCTTATCCGGCCTTGCTGGTGCTTGGTCCCTTCATGCATTCCGATCGCCAAGCGGAATTCCTGCACCGTGCCGCCCAGCTCGATAATGTCGAGGCGATCACCTTCGACGCCCAGCTCGAGACCCTGATGGACCGGGCGATCGGCGTCGTTGCCATGGGCGGTTATAATACCTTCTGCGAGATCCTCAGCTTCAACAAGCGCTCGCTGATCATCCCCCGCACCAAGCCGCGCATGGAACAATATCTGCGCGCCGCCAAGGCCAAGGAACTCGGCCTGAGCTCGATGCTGGAAGATGACGGCATCCGCGACTGGAAGGCGATGGCGACCGCCTTGCGTCAACTGCCGCAGCAGGCTTTGCCCAACGATGTGGTGGTGCCGGGCCTGCTTGACGGGCTCGACAACGTCAACCGCCTGGTCCAGCAATCGCTGCAGCGCTCGCGCCGCCTGCACCAGCAACGTCAGCCGCGCGACATCGCCCGGCGCAGCATGCGATGACGCCGGTACCGGTTGCCGGCTGACCGATTTCATGTGATCGATCGACTGTGACCGGTTCTCCTGCCTCCTTCCGCCGCGATAATCCGGCCGGCGATCCCGCCGGCCATGGCGAGCCGGCGATCCTGTTCCTGCTGAAGGGCTATCCGCGCCTGTCGGAAACCTTCATCGCCCAGGAGATCCGCGCGCTCGAACTGGCGGGCATGCCGCTGCGGCTCATTTCGCTGCGTTTCCCCACCGACAAGCATGTGCATCCGATCCATCGCGAGATCGTCGCACCGGTCACCTATCTGCCGGAATATCTGCACCAGGAGCCGCTCCGCGTGTTGCGAGGCTGGTGGCGGGCGCGCCGCCTGCCGGGCTATCGTGCGGCTTTCCGCACTTGGCTTGGCGATCTCAAGCGCGACCGTACCCGCAACCGGGTCCGGCGTTTCGGCCAGGCCTGCGTCCTCGCTGCCGAGATCGCCGATGGTCGGCATGGCGCCGTCAAGCGGCTGCATGCGCATTTCCTGCACACCCCCGCGACGGTGGCTTATTATTGCAGCCAGATGACGTTGATCCCCTGGAGCTGCTCGGCCCATGCCAAGGATATCTGGACCATTCCGGACTGGGAGAAGCGCGAGAAGCTGGCCGATCTCGACTGGCTGGTGACCTGCACCGCCAGCGGCTGCCGGCATTTGCATGATCTCAACCCGGGCAGCAAGGCTCCCACTGACCGAAAGGTCGAGGCAGGCCCCGAGGCAGATAAGGTGTCACTGGTCTATCACGGTCTCGATTTCAGCCGCTTCCCGGCCCCGGCGGAACGCGCAGCAAGGCCGGCAAATGCGCCGCTGGTCATCCTCTCGGTCGGCCGCGCGGTGCCGAAGAAGGGCTATCCCGATCTGCTGCAGGCCTTGGCGCGGCTGCCCGAGGATCTCGACTGGCGCTTCCGCCATATCGGCGGCGGGCCGGAATTGCCCGGCGTGAAGCAATTGGCGGAGCAGCTGGGTCTTGCCGGTCGCATCACCTGGCAGGGCGCTCTGCCGCAGGACCAGGTGCTGGCGGCCTATCGGGATGCCGACCTGTTCGTGCTGGCGAGCCGCATCACCGCAGATGGCGACCGCGACGGCCTCCCCAATGTGCTGATGGAGGCGCAGAGCCAGGCCCTCGCAGTGATCGCTTCCGATATCTCCGGCGTGCCGGAACTGGTGTGCCACGGCGAGACCGGCTGGTTGGTGCCGAGCGAAAATCCCGCGGCCCTGGCCGAGGCCATTGAACTGCTGCTGCGGGACCCGGTCCGGCGCCAGGCACTGGCACAAGCCGGCTTCGCGCGGGTGCATCATGATTTCACCATGCAGGCCGGCATTGCCGATCTGGTCAGCCGCTTTCGTCGCGATCTCGACATGCCGGCACAACCAGCAAGCAGCAGCCAGAAAGCCGTGGAGGCTCGGCCGACGGCCGGCGATGCCGCATGACGCGGATCGCTTTCTACGCGCCGCTGAAATCGCCGCGCCATGCGAACCCCTCTGGCGACCGCACCATCGCCCGCCTGTTCCTCGCCGCCTGGCGCCGGCAGGGCATCGAGGTCGAGCTGGCGAGCCAGTTGCGAGCCCGCATCGGCAAACCCGATCCGCTGTTGCAGCAGCGTCTGGCCGTCCGGGCTGAGGCAACAGCGACGCGGCTGATCGCCACCTATCGCCGGCGCCGCAAGGCGGAACGGCCGCAGGCCTGGTTCACCTATCACTGCTATTACAAGGCGGTCGACTGGATCGGGCCGCAGGTGGCGGCCGCGCTCG
>DATMUQ010000917.1:0-2094 GCA_035563795.1 Terriglobales bacterium
GGCCTTGCCGAGCGCCAGGAAGAAACGTGCGGTCGGCTGCTTGGCATCCAGCGCCAGGGCCTTCTCGAACACCGCCTTGGTATCGTCCGCGACTTCGCCGTCATGGAACAGGATCAAGGCGCGGCCATAATCGGCATAGAGATCAGGTGTTGCCTTGCCAAGGGCGAGCGCCCGACGGAAGCCGTCCAGCGATTCCTCCAGCCGCTGCTGGTCGAGCGCCAGGCGCGCCAGTGCCAGCCAAGCCTCGGCATCATCGGGATGGCTCGCCACATGCTGGCGGAGCGCCATCAGTTCCGGGCTCGCCGCCGGCAGCGCCGCCTGACGTTCGGCGAAAGGCTGGCCCGGCAATTGCGGCGCGCCGACCGTGAGATAGAGGGCGACGCCGAAGAGCGGCAGCAGCACCGCAGCGACGGCGATGAGACGCTTATGCCGCGTGCGGCCGGGCTGGACCGCCGGCGCATCGGCGAGTGCGAGGATGCGGCGCTGGATTTCCAGCTGCGCCGCCTTGGCCTGATCGGCCGGCAACACACCGCGCTGCTGGTCGCGGTCGATCTCCGCCAGCTGGTCGCGATAGACGTTGAGGGCGAAGCCGCTTTCATCCCGCAGCTTGCGCGTCTCGAACAGCGGCACGGCGAGAATCATGACCACCGCCAAGGTCATTATGGCGGCGAGAATCCAAAAGCCGATCATGACGCACCACCCTCCTTGCGCCCGGCTTCGGGGTGATCGTCATGCGCCTTCAGGAAGCTCTCCAGCCGCGCCTGCTCGGCGGCGCTCAACGGCGCCGCCTCCAGGCGTCTGGCCCGGCGATAATAGAGATAGATGCCGATGCCGGCCCCCAGCAGCAGCAGGAAGGGGCCGGTCCAGATCAGTACCGTCTTGGCTTTGAAGGGCGGCTTCAGCAGCACGAAATCGCCGTAGCGGGCGACCAGATAGGCCCGCACCTGATCATCGCTGGCACCGGCCTTCAATTGCTCGCGGACGATGACGCGCAGCTCATGGGCGATATCGGCATCGGATTCCTCAATGCTCTCGCTCTGGCAAACGACGCAGCGTATGTCGCGCGAAATCGCCTCGGCGCGGGCTTCCAGCGCCGGATCGCTCAGCATCTCATCGGGCCGCACCGCGAAGCTGCTGGTGGCGGACGCCGCCAGAATGAAAGCGCCGGCGAGACTGGCGAGGAGACCATGCCGGAGGCGCAAGCTCACTTCTGCAGATCCTTGATCAGCGGCATGAGCTGCGTCTCGATGAGATCGTCGCTGAGAGGCCCGGGAATGCGGTCGCGGATGATGCCCTGCTTGTCGATGATGAAGGTCTCGGGAACGCCGGTAATGCCGAAACCGACAATGCCGATGCGGCCGTTCTCGTCAGTGCCGACCCGGTCATAGGGATTGCCGAGTTCATTGAGGAAGCCCTGCAGCGCATCCTTCTTGTCCTTCCAAGCGAGGCCGAGGACCGGGATGCCGGTCTCACTGCTGAGCTTTTTCAACAGCGGATGTTCGGCCCGGCAAGGGACACACCAGGAAGCGAAGAAATTGATCGCCACCACCTGGCCCTTATAGGCACCGGTCAAGAAATCGCTATCGGCGATGCCGGGCTGGCCATCGGCCAAGGCCGGCGCGGTGAAGCTGGCAATCTGCTTGCCGATCAGCGGCGAATCAATCGCATGTGGATCGTGGTTGGGATTGAGCCCGAGCACAAAAATCGCCGTCAGGGCAGCCAGAACGATCAGCGGCAGAACGAATAACAGACGACGCATGATCAGGCCTTCACCGCCGCCTTGCTGCCAGCAAGTGCCTTGCTTGGCGCGCCGACCCGGTAACGACGGTCACTGAGCGAAACGATGCCGCCGAATGCCATCAACCCGCCGCCCAGCCAGATCCACAAGACCAGCGGCTCGTGATAGATGCGCACCGTCCAGCCACCTTTGCCATCCGGCTCGCCGATCACCCCATAGATATCCTTGGTGAGGCTGCTATGGATGGCAGATTCCGTGGTCGGCGGCGAGGGCACCAGATATTGCCGGCGCTCCGGCTTCAGCACGGTCAGCACCTGGCCATCCTCAAGCGCGGTGATGGTGGCGCGCTCGGCGAG
>DATMUQ010000918.1:0-2001 GCA_035563795.1 Terriglobales bacterium
TCCACCACCGGACCGTCGAACTCGATGTCCTGCAGCAGATCGGCGCTGGCTTGCATGCTGTTGCGCACCAGCGTGAGTTCCTCGGTGGTGAGATTGCCGCTCTTCGACAGCAGGTCGGTCGGGATCAGGATCTTGCCGAGATTGAGCAGATTGCCGGCGATCTCCGCGGTCTCGACCTCGGTTTCGCTGAGGCCCATCTCCTGCGCGACCGCACGGGCGATGGCGGCGACCCGCATCGAGTGGTTGGCGGCAAAGGGATCGCGCTTGTCGACCACTTCGACCAGGGTCTTGACCAGTTGCTGCAGGGTGCGGGCGCGCCGCTCGCGTTCGGTGACGACATCGGTGATGTCTCGCTCGACGGTCAGCACGTCATTGCCATGCGTGACCCGGTCGATGAGCGGGATCTGCTCGGTCTGCACGACCTTCAGCTTGTGATCGACCTCCAGGCGGGCGACGTCCGTCACATTGGCATTGAGCTCTCGCACCTGCTTGCTCAGCGCGATGTAGCGCTTGGCCGCCGCCGGCCCGAGGACGGCACTGATCTCCTTGCCGAGCAGTTCCTGCGGCTTCAATCCGGCCTGTTGCCCGGTCTGGGCATTGGCGAAGCGATAGCGGTTCTGATCGTCGAGGATGAAGATGCTGGTGGGCTGGCTGTCGGTCACCGTCTGCAGCAGTTCGCGCTGCTCGTCGAAGCGACGCGCCATGTTCTTGAACTGCGTGGCGGCGAGGCTGGCCCGGCGCGACGAACCATGACGCCAGACAGCGATGATGGCGATCGCCATCACCAGCAGGGCGAGGCCGAGATAGGTGGTCAGCTGCTGGAAGCGCTGATCGGCGGCACCGAGCGCTTCCTGATAGCCGACCGTATACATCAGCACCCAGGGCACCTGCTGGAGGCTGCGCGAGATCACCAGCACATCGTTACGCCGATAATCCTTCTGGTCGGTGGCGAAGCCGTTGACATGCTGCACGGCGAAGGCAGCATCGAGCTGCGGCGTGCTCAAATCCATGTCGAGGCCCAGCGGCGTCACCGGCTGCTTGTCGTCGGCGATCGGCGACAGATAGGTCACTTTGTTGTCGTGGTTGAGCAGCAGCACGGCATTGGCCGTCTGGCTGGTCTCGCCGGGCTGGCGCAGCAGCGGATAGAGCTCGTTGGCGACTTCCTTGACGCCGATGATACGGCCGATCTGCGCATTGGCGTTGTTATCCGATTGCACGGCGTAGAGCGGCACGGCAAAGACCATCGTGGGATTGCCATGGGCATTGAGGAAAATGGCGCTGGTGCCGCTGGCACCCGGCTGCAGGCCTTGCGCGAAGCTTTTCACCGCGCCATCGAAAGGCGGTGCCTGCACCGAGGTCGCCATGACGGTGCCGCCCATATCGGTGATCAGCAGGCCTTCGGTGGCGGTCTGCTGTTCGTTGACCTTGGGCTGCTGCTGTTGCTGGCCCTGGAAGCCGGCACGCCCGGCTGTCACCGTCAGCAGATTGCGCAGATATTCGCGGAAGCCGTTCACCTCATCCTGCTGATTGGCATCCTGCGTGCCTTTCTGCTGGGCGGCATTGAATTCCGCGATCGAGCTGACATAAAGCTGCACGGATTCATTGTCGGCGAGGCCGGCAAGATCCTTGGTCTGACGGTCCAGCCAGCGATTGATTTCGGCGGCGCGGCTATCGGCGATGATGCCCATGCGCACCTGCCACTGTGTCAGCTCGCGGTCACGTTCCTGGCCGACGAAGCGGCTGATCGACCAGACGCCAACAACACCAAGGATGATCAGCAGCAAAAGAGGGAAGAGGATCTTGATATCGATCTTCCGGCTGGGCGGCGTATCATCGAAGAGGTCTACCCCCGCAACGTCACTCTTCGTCCGCTCCTGACTCCCTGTCTGGTCAGCTCCGATCGTCACGCTTGCTCTCCTGCTCTTTTATCACCGCGCCTGGTGGCGCTTCCGCTTGGCGACGCGGCCTGATCCTCGCGATGGACCGGCAACGCGCTCAACC
>DATMUQ010000919.1:0-2896 GCA_035563795.1 Terriglobales bacterium
CTGGAGCCTCTATGGAAGCGCTAATTGGTAACGCTTGGTAACAGCTCGCAACTTGTTGCATTCCGTTACAAAAGCCGGCCTCGCAGTCATATCAACGTTACATCCCGGTTCTAACTTCCTGACAACAGCACATGTGTCCGCTGTTCGACGTCGCCAGCTGCGACAAGCAACACGGATCATGCATCTCCCGCCGACGGTAGAAGACCCAGGGCTCAGGAGATGGGCTGGAGATGAATGCGCGATCATCCGCCCCGCAACCGCGATCGGGGCAACTAGACAAGGACTTTGACTATGAAGAAGCTCGCTCTTGTTCTCACCGCTGGCGTCATGCTGGCCGCCGGTGGCGCCGCTGCCTCTGCCGCGACACTGACCCCGGCCCAGCAGTGCACCAAGCTGGAGAAGCAGTTTGATGCGGCAATCAAGACCCATGGCAACGCGGCGAAGGCTGCCGATGCCAAGCAGGCCCGCACCGATGGCGGCGATCTCTGCAAGTCGGCCGACAAGAAGGCTGACGGTGTGAAGAAGCTGCAGGAAGCGGTCACCGATCTCGGCCTGAAGCCGCGCGCCTAAGTTCGGCGCGACCAGGAACGCTGGTCGATATGAATTGAATAACGGACGCGGCGGCAGCAATGTCGCCGCGTTTCGTTTGCCGGCACGCTGCCCTGCCCCATGCAGCGCCTCGCCTCAGCCGGGGACCAGTCGCGCGGCTGTGTTCAGCTGCCACCGCGGCGCCGATCCATTTAATCGTTTAAAATTGCGGCCAGCTCGGCAATGCGCCAGTCTGCTTGCCAGGGGACAGCGGGAATCATAAGGTGCGTGCAGGTTCTTGTGAGGAATTTATGCCGCCGGCCCTGACAGAGATCGAGACCTGGGTCTTCGATCTCGACAACACGCTCTATCCTGCTTCCTGCCGCCTGTTCGACCAGGTCGACCAGCGCATCGGGCTCTATGTCCAGCAATTGCTCGACCTGCCGCCGGCCGAGGCCCGCGCCCTTCAGAAGCAGTATTTCCGCGAGCACACCACGACCCTGCGCGGCCTAATGATCAATCACGGCGTCGAACCGGGCGATTTCCTCGATTTCGTCCACCAGATCGATGTCAGCGGCGTGCACCCCGATGCCCGACTGGATGCTGCCCTGACGGCGCTGCCCGGCCGCAAGGTGATCTTCACCAACGGCACCACGAAACATGCCGAGAACGTCATGGGTCGGCTGGAAATCGGCAGTCATTTCGACGGCATCTTCGATATCGCCGATGCCGATTACATCCCCAAGCCCGATCATGGCAGCTACCGCGCCATGCTGAGCCGCTTCGGCGTCGCCCCGGAACGGGCCGCCATGCTCGACGATATGCCGCGGAATTTGCAGCCGGCGGCGGAACTGGGCATGTGCACCATCTGGATCCAGACCCATAATGACTGGGCCCAGGCCCTCGAGGATATGAGCTTCGTGCATCATGCCACCGACGACCTCGCAGGCTGGTTGAACGACACGGTGATCAGGAGCAGGAAATCCGCATGAATATCGCCCAATTGCAGGCTGCCATCGACGGCGCCTGGGACAAGCGTACCGAGATCAACAGCAGCACCGGCGGCGAGATCCGCGGCGCGGTCGATGCCGCGCTCACCGCGCTGGATCGCGGCGAATTGCGCGTCGCCGAGAAGCGCGATGGCAAATGGGAGACCAATCAGTGGCTGAAAAAGGCCGTGCTGCTGTCCTTCCGCCTCAATGATTCGCAGGTCATCCCGGCCGGCGACGATTACAGCGGCCTTGGTTTCGGCAAATCGGCCTGGTTCGACAAGGTGCCGTCGAAATTCGCCGGCTGGGGCAAGACCGAGTTCCAGGATGCCGGCTTCCGCGCGGTGCCGAATTGCGTGGTGCGCCGCAGCTCCTATATCGCCCCGGGCGTGGTGCTGATGCCGAGCTTCGTCAATGTCGGCGCCTATGTCGATTCCGGCACCATGGTCGATACCTGGGTGACGATCGGTTCCTGCGCCCAGATTGGCAAGAACTGCCATATCTCCGGTGGTGTCGGCATTGGCGGCGTGCTGGAGCCGCTGCAGGCCGGCCCGGTCATCATCGAGGACAATTGCTTCATCGGCGCCCGCTCGGAGGTGGTCGAAGGTGTCGTCGTCGAGGAAGGCGCTGTCCTGTCCATGGGCGTCTATATCGGCCAGACCACCAAGATCATCGACCGGGCGACCGGCGAGGTGTTCTACGGCCGCGTGCCGGCCTATTCGGTGGTGGTCTCCGGCACCCTGCCCGGCAAGCCGCTGCCCAATGGCGAGCCAGGCCCCAGCCTCTATTGCGCGGTGATCGTCAAGCGAGTGGATGAGAAGACCCGCAGCAAGACCTCGATCAACGAGCTCTTGCGCGACACCGATCAGCGTACCGCTTAAGGAGCATCATGAGCGCACCGGTCCTCGACCCCGTTAAGCTGGCGGCGGAGCTGATCCGCCGCCCCAGCGTGACACCGGAAGATGCCGGTGCGCTCGATACCCTGACCACCGCGCTGGAGATGATCGGCTTCACTTGTCGCCGTATGCCCTTCCAGCAACCGGGGACTGACCGCATCGAGAATCTCTATGCCAAAGCGAGCCGCCAGGGCGGCTCTCGCAACAACAAGCCCAAGCATTTCTGCTTCGCCGGCCATAGCGACGTGGTGCCGGTCGGACGGCGGGAAAGCTGGAGCGTCGATCCCTTCGGCGGCGATGTGATCGACGGCAGGCTCTATGGCCGTGGCGCTGCCGACATGAAGGGCGCCGTCGCCGCCTTCGCCGCCGCCGCCGGCCGTTTCCTCGACCGCCAGGATGAGAATTTCAGCGGCAGCATTTCGCTCCTGATCACCGGCGATGAAGAGGGGCCGGCCTATAACGGCACCAAGCCGGTGCTGGAAG
>DATMUQ010000920.1:0-2375 GCA_035563795.1 Terriglobales bacterium
GCCGGAAGCGCGGGCCTGCTCCGCGAGGACCGAACGCTCGCGGTCCAGATCGGCCGCGCTGACAGCATCGGTCGTCAGGGCCTGCGGGTTGGCCGCCGCCACATGCATGGCGATCTGCTTGCCGAGGGCCGCCAGCTTGGCGGTGTCACCGGTCGATTCCAGGGCCACCAGAACGCCGATCTTGCCGATACCCGGGGCAGCAGCGTTGTGGATGTAGCTGGCAACGACACCGTGCGGCACGCTGAGCGCAGCCATGCGGCGCAGATTCATATTCTCGCCAATGGTCGCCACCAATTGTGTCAGTTTTTCGCTGACCGTCTGGCCGCCATCGGGCATTTTCGCGTTCTTCAGAGCTTCCACATCGCCGACCGTCAGAGCGAGCTTGCTGACCGCCGTAACGAAGCCCTGGAAGCTTTCGTTCCGGGCGACGAAGTCGGTTTCCGAATTCACTTCGACGAGGGCACCCTTGGTGCCTTCCGAGGCGACGCCAACGAGACCTTCGGCGGCCACGCGGCCAGCCTTCTTGGCAGCCGCGGCAAGACCCTTCTTGCGCAGCCAGTCGATCGCCGCTTCCAGGTCACCGGCGGCTTCGCCCAGCGCCTTCTTGCAATCCATCATGCCGGCACCGGACTTTTCGCGCAGTTCCTTGACCAGCGCAGCCGTAATCTCCGCCATTTCCTATTCCTTCCTCACTAAAACCTGCAAACGCCATCCAGGGGCATGCCGACATCAATGCGGGGCCAGACCGACCCACCGGATGCATCAATGGGGCGCCGTGCGTCTCCGCCCGGCAACCCCACTGCATAAACTTCCGACGATTAGGCCGACGCTGCCTGGGCTGCGTCACCACCGTCGACCGGCAGCATTTCCGCCGGCAGTTCTTCCGCTTCACCGATGTCCTTGCCGGAGCTGATCGCTTCCTGCTGCAGACCATCGAGGACCGCACCGGCGAAGAGATCGCAATACAGCGAGATCGCGCGGGTGGCGTCGTCGTTACCGGGGACCGGGTAGGTCACGCCGGCCGGGTTGGAGTTGCTGTCGACGATCGCCACGACCGGAATGCCGAGCTTGTTGGCTTCCTGAATGGCAATCGCTTCCTTGAGGGTGTCGATGACAACCAGGATGTCCGGTTGGCCGCCCATGTCCTTGATGCCGCCCAGCGCGCGCTCGAGCTTGTCGCGGTCGCGGGTCATCATCAGGAGCTCTTTCTTGGTCAGACCGACGGTGCTGGTGGTCAGACGCTCGTCGACTTCGCGCAGGCGCTTGATCGAACCGGAAATCGTCTTCCAGTTCGACAGCATGCCGCCGAGCCAACGATGGTTGACGTAATACTGGCCGCAACGCTTGGCGGCATCGGCAACCTTGTCCGAGGCAGCACGCTTGGTGCCGACGAACAGCACGCGGCCACCCGAAGCGGCGACGTCGCGCACCGCGCGAACGGCCTGGTCGAGCATCGGCACGGTCTGTTCGAGATCGATGATGTGAATGCCATTGCGAACGCCAAAGAGGAACGGAGCCATCTTCGGATTCCAACGACGGGTGTGATGTCCAAAATGCACGCCAGCTTCCAGCAGCTGACGCATCGTAAAGGTCGGCAACGCCATGGTAGATCCTTTTCCGGTTATGCCTCTGCGGGGTGTGACCGGGATATCCCGGCACCGGAGCGATAGGACTGGGATTTCTCCCCAGGCCTGCGCAAACCCGCATGCGGTTTTCAAGCGCCGTCTACCTACCCCGTCACCTGCAGGGGTGCAAGGGAAATTTTGCCAGTCGCGCGAATGTGTGTTCCGATAAGAGTCTGATTTTATTCGAGGATTTTAGCGGTCCCCAGCCACTGACCTGCCCTGCTCCAGCAACGCCTTGGTCACAATCCTTACAAATCAATAGTTTAGTCGGACGCTCAGGTATCGACGATATCGACGACGCCCGGCACCGCCTTGATCGCCCCCCGGATCACCGGCGAGATGGCATAGCGCCCCGGCAGGGTTAACACCACCTCTCGCTGTTCCTCGGCCAGATCCAGCAGCAGCTCGACTTTGCCCTTGCCGCGCCCGACCTTGCCGAGAATCTGCTTCAGGCTGTCGACCGGCCCCGGCTCGTTCATGAAGATCCGCAGCCCGGCACCGGTATTGGACGCCGCCTGATCCAGGGCTTCCACCTGGTTGACCAGCAGGCGGAGCGTATCCTCTTCCATCCGGAGATCGACGCTCAGCAACAGCGCCCGCCCCGGCTCCAGCATCTCCCGCGCTTCATTGAGGCGTTCGCTGAAGATGGTCGCTTCGAAGAGGCCGCTGGGATCGGTCAATTGCAGGAAGGCAAAGCGATTACCCTTCTGCGAGGTCCGCTCCTGCTTGCCGACTAGCAGGCCGGCGACC
>DATMUQ010000921.1:0-3012 GCA_035563795.1 Terriglobales bacterium
TTTCCTCATTCATGATCTCGCGCAGCGGCGGCAATCGCTGCCGGCCGATACGCCCGCGGCGGTACGTGAGGGCATCCAGGACCAGATCCAGAACATCCTGCGGGCGGTCGATCAGATCGATGGCAGCCTGACCGAGATAGAGGTCAGCTTTGCCGCCCATGTGGGCGAGATCGCCCGTTTCGTCGGTCGCGCCGAGGCAATCGTGCTGACCGTTGCCAGCCTGTTGTTCTGCCTCGGCGGCAGCTTTGTCATCTGGCGCATGTACCGGCGGATCCTGCTGACCGGCAATGAACTCGAAATCAGCGAAGCGCGGTTCCGCGATTTCGCGGAGATCGCCTCCGACTGGTTCTGGGAAACCGATGCAGAGCTCAAGGTCTCCTATATCTCAAGCCGTGGCAGCAACATGTTCGGCCTGACACCGCAAGAGATGATCGGTCGCGCTCGCATTGAAATCGCCCGTGGCCAGCCCGATGATCCGCACTGGCAGGCGCATCTCGCCGTCGTCGCGGCACGTCAGCCCTTTCGCGACTTTCGCTACCGCGTGGTGGCGCCGGACGGGCAGGAGCGCCACATTTCCTCCAGCGGCAAGCCGGTCTTCGACGAGCACGGCATTTTCCGCGGCTATCGCGGCACCGGCAATGACATCACCCTGGAGATGCAGACGATCGTTTCCCTGCGCCAGGCCAAGGAGCAGGCCGAGCTCGCCAATCGCAGCAAGACCACCTTCCTCGCCAATATGAGTCACGAATTGCGGACGCCGCTGAATGCCATCCTTGGCTTCTCGGAAGTCATCCGCGATCAGCTCTTCGGTGCGGCCGGCAATCTGCGCTATGTCGATTACGCCCGCTCTATCAACGATGCCGGGCGTCATCTGCTGCGCCTGATCAACGATCTCCTGGACATTTCCCGCATTGAATCCGGCCGCATGGATCTGCAGGAGAGCCTGGTCGATCCGCGCGAGGTCATCCAATCCTGCGAATTGCTGGCGCGCGAAACGGCCCGCGGCGGCGATATCGTGCTGGGTACCGAGATCGCCGGCGATCTCGGCCAGCTGCAGGCCGATGAGCGCAAGCTGAAACAGGCGCTGATCAACCTCATTGGCAATGCGATCAAATTCACCCCGGCCGGCGGTCGCGTTACCGTCACCGCCGGTTTGCGCGACGATGGTAGTGTGGCCATTGCCGTCAGCGATACCGGCATCGGCATGGCGGCCAGTGATATCCCCAAGGCACTGACGCCGTTCATGCAGATAGATAGCGGGCTCAACCGGCGGCACGAAGGCTCCGGGCTTGGCCTGCCGCTGGCCAAGGCGCTGGTCGAGCTGCATCAGGGACAGCTGGAGATTGCCTCGGCACCGGGCAAGGGAACGACGGTGACCATCCTGCTACCGGCCGAGCGGCATGTGCCGGCATCATCGGCACGGTCGATGGCCGAACGGGCCGCGAACTAATCGCGGCACCGCCTCATGCAGGTTACAGCTTCATCGCGACGCTGATGCGGGGACGAATGGGCCTACTGCTTGTAAATCCCGCGCAGGCTGGCTTCCGGCCAGTGGATGTCGTCGATCTTCCAGGCGCCGTCGATCTTGACCAGATCCAGGGTGATGGTTTCCGGCGTGCCTGAATTCCTGAAGCTGACCTTGGCGACGGTCTTGTCGGTTGCCTTGTCGTCGACATCGATCTGCACCTTGGAGATCGACCAGTCCTGGGCATCGATGAACGGGTCGCCATCCAGCGTCGGCACATCGTCGTTCTTTTGCGACTTGGCGATATCGTCGAGGATGATCTTGGTGAGATCGGGCGTGAAATAGCGGCGGTAATCGGCGTCGCTGTCGAGCTTCACGCCGGCTGTATTGGTGCCGATGTAATGCTGGTAGATCGCCTGCAGGAAAGCATGCGGGGTCTGTGCCGCCGCGTGTCCAGCCTGTGGCGCCAGCGCGAGCAGCAGGAAAGCGAGAGCCGACAAAGCCAGGGCCAGGAAAGGCCGCCGGCCCGGCGCCATCATCGGCTGCGGGATCTGGTGGTCGATATGGTGCAAAGCGCCGTCAATCGTCTTCATCGCTGCCTGCCTGAACGAGCCAAGGTGAAACAGGTAACGGCCTATCCGCAAACTGGTCGGACTACCGCCCAAAGTTGTCATGCTGCCAGTTTATCAATCGGCGCTGGCCGCGACAACGCGGCGCCGAGGCGGCAACTGTGACCGGGATCGCAAGACGGTGTGCCACTCACCCGGTGACGTCGTAGCGTCGCTATATACACCTCAGCATCGGCTGCCTGCATCGCGGCGCCGGCATCGGTCGGTGGTGCCGATTATTGCCAGGAGTGCTGTCCGTGACATCGGGAATTCGTACTTTCGGCTGTGGCGCAAAGGCCATAGGCACCAGAAATTAACGCTCACATGACATTTGTATGGCAAATGATCTTGGTGGCACCGCTTGGCGATGTTAAATCTTGAAGCGGGAGAGAAAAGTTTCAATGTGTGTGCAACAGGCCATCGACCATCCCTTCGACGTCAGCGTCTTCCAAGGAAGCGCTGTCACCGATGACAAGCATCCGCTGGGTTATGTCGCCGGCGAGCGTCACGATCTCATCCTGTTTCTGCGCCAGCCCAAGGGCAATCCGGCCGATCCGGTGGCGATCGAGAAGCTGATGCGCCATGCCGGGTGGCGCAAGTCGATGCTCTCCCTGTTGATGGTGCTCACCGACCGATCCGATGCCTTCGGCATCGACCATGCCTTGCAGGACAGCTATCAGAATGCCCTGAAGGATGGCGCCGCCGTCATCGTCTGCGGCGAGCCGGCCTGATCCGCCGATCCGGCGGCAATCCCTGAAATACTGAAAAGAGTGCGCTGCAGCGCTAGAAGGCGGGCGAACCGACGGCGCGGCTTTGCGATTCCTGGCCGGCGCCGATAGCGGCACCGATCGAGGCTGGCACCTCATCAGCCGTGGCGCCGCGCAACGGCAGACGCAGGGTGACGCGGGTGCCGGCGCCGATATGGCTGGCGATGTCGAG
>DATMUQ010000922.1:0-5145 GCA_035563795.1 Terriglobales bacterium
ATCGGGCGGGCGCCATTGCCAGCGAAAAGGCCGGTCGGCATCACTGCCAGTTTCGCGTCGCCGATCTCCGCGCGCAATTCGTTGATCACCGGCATGGCGCCATAGCACCAGCCGCAGAGCGGGTCGATCAGGAACGTGAAATCGACGGCTTCTCGAGTTCCGCGCACAGCGACATATATCTCCGGAACAGGACATATATATGGCGGTGACACAGGCGAATTCGTTCTCGCGCGCCATGCCGCCACGACCACCATAGACCGCGATCGGCTGGGATGGAAGCGCCTCTCTGTCGCGAAAAATCTGCCCCCGCTTTTGGTCAAAAGCGGGTCAGGGGAGGTTGCTGGGGCTCGGCCGGCCGCCGGACTCGGTCAGATCGTGGCGATAATCTGCAACCGCGCGTCCAATTCGGTTTCTTCGCGATTGCGGCCGGAACCGGCCCGGTCGATGGTGAGAAAATTCATCCGTCGCTTCAAGGCGATCAGCGGATGCTGCCAGATGCCGCGCGCGATATTGACACCTTGCTGGCCGTCCGAGACGAAGGCCCGAATCGAATTGATGTCGATCGAGCTGCCGGTCGGCGCCACGATGATCATGAAGGGGTAGAACAGCAGCGGCATGATGGTGTGCGTCGCCAGATGATAGCGTTCCATCGCCTGGATCTGCAGGGGCAGCTTGCGTGGCGTGGCGCGCAGCATATTGATTTGCGGCCGCCCGTCTTTCGCCGCGACATCGATGCGGGCGAGGTCCTGATAAGTCTCAAGGAACCCATCGGCGCTTGAGTTCGACTCACGGTGGCCGATTTCGATGACTTCGCCGAACGGAGCAAAATTCTCAGCCGTGAGCTGCTCTGCAGGCAACGATATTTTTTTCACCCGTCCCGATCCCACGCTCGGCCCTGTCTCCGAGTCTCGACCCTGCACTGCTTCTTTTAGCACTAAACTCGTCATCCTTGCATACTCCGTAATGCGTGGGCCGACAACACTGCACGCCGCGAGCGATTGCGTGTCCCCCGAATTCGGCGGCTGGAACCACCAATCGAGATCGGCCCAGCCGGGATGGAAGGCGCGATCCTTCTTGATACGCATGACCCGGCAAAACCCGGCTTTCTCTTCGCCTCTAACGCTGAAAAACGCGCATCGTTGCCTCGGCTAATATTCCCAGTATTTGTCGGCTTAGTTGCGGTGTGACGCGACCTGCTTGTAGCAATTTGTTTCTGCGGCGCGGGGGCGCGCATTCTGCAGCATCCTGTCGCGATCTGCGGCCATTCTGCCCACCAAACAAATCCGGGCGCATCATGCAAAGCTGCTAGAATACGTTTCTCGATTGTTGCTGGATGTTTTCGCGCTGTTCAAATGGACAGCACAGCCTGTCGCCGATATGCTTCTATTTCGCACAATCATTTTGTGTTAGGCCGGGTCTGCTGCGGTCCGACGCGCCGGAATCGGGGAAATGGCCCGCTATTCACGCCCGACGCCAACGGTCCCGGCCAGCATCGCCATGCCGATGCGGTTGACTGGGAGGTTGACAGAGTTGAGCAGTCCTTTGACGGGGCGTGGCAGCACGCATGGTTGCTGCATGGCCACTCTTGCGGTGCGGTGCGGTGCTGTTCTTGGCGCCCGTCCATCTATAGCTGACGTTGAGGCCTGCCATGACTGGCGGTGAAATCCTGCCGCCCGCTGACAAAGGCCCGAGGCCGGCAACGCCGCTAGGATTCGAATCAGCGCTGCTGCGACTGACAGCAATCAGTAAGCGTTTCCCCGGCTGCCTTGCCAATGATGCAGTCGATCTGGTCATCCAGCCCGGCGAAATTCATGCACTGCTCGGCGAGAACGGCGCCGGCAAGAGCACGTTGGTCAAGATCATCTACGGCGTCCAGCAGCCGGATCAGGGCGAGATCATCTGGCAGGGACAACCGGTCCGCATCGGCAATCCCGCCCAGGCCCGCCAGCTTGGCATCGGCATGGTGTTCCAGCATTTCTCGCTGTTTGAATCGCTGACCGTGGCGGAGAACATCGCCCTTGGCATCAATGACCCGCATCTGCGGCGCGGTCTTGCCGGACGCATCGCCGAGATTTCCGAGGCCTATGGCCTGCCGCTCGATCCGCAGCGCGCAGTACATGATCTATCGGTGGGCGAGCGGCAGCGCATCGAGATCGTCCGTTGTCTCTTGCAGAATCCGAAACTGCTCATCATGGACGAGCCGACCTCGGTACTGACCCCACAGGAAGTGGAACGGCTTTTCACCACCTTGCGTCGCCTCGCCAGCGAGGGCTGCGCCATCCTCTATATCAGCCACAAGCTGGAAGAGATCCGCAGCCTCTGTCGCCATGCCACCATCATGCGCCAGGGCCGCGTCGTTGCCGAATGCGATCCGCGCGCGGAAAGCGCCGAACATCTTGCCGAACTCATGATCGGCAGCCGCGTGGCCTCGGCGCGGCGTACGGCGGTTGTCACCGAAGAAGCCGCCGCGCGCCTCAAAGTCGATCATCTCTCGCTGCGCAGCGATGAGAAATTCGGCATCGATCTCAAGGACGTCAGTTTCACGGTTCGCGCCGGCGAAATCCTCGGCATCGCCGGTGTCGCCGGCAATGGACAGGGCGAATTGATGGCGGCATTGTCAGGCGAGGCGCGCCTCGCCAATTCCGGTGCCATCCGCATCAACGGCACGGCGGTGGGGCAGGCGGGGCCGGCCGGCCGGCGCCGGCTGAGGGCTGCTTTCGTTCCGGAAGAACGCAACGGCCACGGTGCCGTCGGCCCGCTGCCGCTCGATGAGAACGCTTTTCTGTCCGGCTATGCAACCCGCAACCTGGCACCCGGCGGCCTCATCAATGTCACGCGCATGCGCGATTTTGCCAGCCGCATCATCGGCGCCTTCGATGTGCGCTGCCGCGGCGTGCAATCGGAAGCCCGCTCGCTCTCCGGCGGCAATCTGCAGAAATTCATCGTTGGGCGGGAGATCCTGCAGGAGCCGGGCCTGCTGATTGTCGCCCAGCCGACCTGGGGCGTCGATGCCGGTGCGGCTGCCGCCATTCACCAGGCCTTGCTCGATCTCGCCGCAAAGGGGGCGGCGATCATCATCATCTCCCAGGATCTCGACGAGATCCTGGCGGTCTGCCACCAGATCGCGGTGATCAATCTCGGCCGCCTTTCCGCGCCGCGACCGGTGCAATCGATAACGGTCGAGGAAATCGGCCTGTTGATGGGCGGTGTTCACGACAGCGCGGGTCATGATGGCATGGGCGGCGCCCATATTCTCCCGAAACCACTTGCTGAGGATGACGGGCGTGCAGCTCAAGCTTGAATCACGCGGGCAGCATTCTGTCCTCTGGACCTTTGCCTCGCCCATCCTGGCAATGGTGCTCACCATCCTCACGGCAGGGGTGATCTTCGCGCTGATGGGCCATGATCCGGGGGCGGCCCTCTATACGTTCCTGGTCGCCCCGCTGGCCAGCGGATCGGGCCTCTCCGAGCTCTGCGTCAAGGCGGCGCCACTGATCCTGATTGCTGTCGGCCTGTCCCTTGGCTTCCGCGCCAATGTCTGGAATATCGGCGCCGAAGGTCAGTTTACCCTGGGGGCCATCTTCGCCGGTGGCCTGGCTTTGCATGTCGGTGATGGTGGCGGCTGGTGGACATTCCCGGCGATGATACTGCTGGGTGCCCTTGGCGGTATGGTCTGGGCTGGGATACCCGCGCTCCTGCGCGTCTGTTTCAATGCCAGCGAGATCCTCACCAGCCTGATGCTGACCTATGTGGCGCAGCTGCTGCTGATCTATCTGGTGACCGGTCCCTGGAAAGATCCCGAGGGCTACGGCTTTCCACAGACCGCGATGTTCAGCGACGCGGCCCTGGCACCGATCCTGGTGCCGGAGACACGGCTGCATCTTGGTGTCCTGGCAGCCCTGGCGGTGGCGTTGCTTGGCTGGCTGATCCTCTCGAAATCCCTGCTCGGCTTTCAGTTGCGGGTGGTCGGTCTGGCGCCCCGCGCCGCCGCCTTTGCCGGCTTCAGCCAGCGCCGCCTGATCTGGCTGTCGTTGATGCTGGGTGGCGGCCTGGCGGGTCTTGCCGGCATGTTCGAGGTGTCGGGCCCGATCGGCCAGCTGACACCGGCGATCTCGCCCGGCTACGGATTCACCGCCATCATCGTTGCCTTCCTCGGCCGCTTGCATCCGGTTGGCGTGGTACTGGCCGGCCTGATCCTGGCGCTTTCCTATCTTGGTGGCGAGGCGGCGCAGATCGATCTCGGCTTGCCCAATGCGGTGACCGGCATCTTCCAGGGCGTGCTGCTGTTCTATCTGTTGGCGAGCGACGTGCTCATTCTCTATCGCCCGCGCATCAGCTTCGCCGGCCGGAAAGTGTCGGAACGCAAGCTGGCCGACGGGAGTGTGGCGTGATGTCGGTCGAAAGCGTCAATATCATCCTCAGCATCATCACCGCCTCGACGCCGCTGCTGTTGGCGGCAACCGGTGAATTGATCACCGAGAAATCCGGCGTGCTCAACCTCGGCGTCGAGGGGATGATGCTGGTGGGGGCGGTGATCGGCTTTGCCGCTTCCGTTCACAGCGGCAGCGCCCTGGTGGGTGTCGTTGCCGCGGTCGCCGCCGGAATCGCCATGGCCATGGTCTTCTCGGTCCTGTCGTTGTCGTTGCTGGCGAACCAGGTAGCGACCGGGCTGGCGCTAACCATTTTCGGCACCGGGCTCAGTGCCCTGATGGGCGCAGGCTATGTCGGAACTGCTCTGCAGCCTTTGCCGAAATTGACCATCCCGGGCCTGAGCGATCTGCCATTCGTCGGCCCGATCCTGTTCCATCAGGATGCCTTGGTCTATGCCTCCTTCCTGCTGATCGTCGGCACCGCCTGGTTTCTCTATCGCAGCCAGGCGGGGCTGGTGCTGCGGGCGGTGGGCGATTCCCATGACGCGGCCCATGCGATCGGCTATCCGGTCAAGCTGATCCGCTATCTGGCGGCCGGCTTTGGCGGTGGCATGTGTGGTCTTGCCGGTGCCTATATGTCGCTTGCCTATAGCCCGAGCTGGTCGGAGAACATGACGGCCGGCCGCGGCTGGATCGCCTTGGCCTTGGTCGTCTTCGCCACCTGGCGGCCGGTCTGGCTGCTGATCGGTGCCTATCTCTTCGGCAGCATCATGTA
>DATMUQ010000923.1:0-8190 GCA_035563795.1 Terriglobales bacterium
CCAGTTCCAGCGCCTCACCGACACGCCGGTTGACCTCCTTGGCATCCGCCCTCTGGCGCCGCAGGCCGAAAGCCACATTGTCGAAGACATTGAGATGCGGAAACAGCGCGTAATTCTGGAACACGGTATTGACGTGGCGACGATGCGGCGCGGTTGCCGTCATGTCGACCCCGTCGAGCAGGATCTGCCCGGAGGTCGGACGTTCGAAGCCGGCGATCATGCGCAAGGTCGTCGTCTTGCCGCAACCCGAAGAGCCCAGCAGGGAGAAGAACTCGCCACCCGGAATATGAAGATTGATTTGATCGACAGCCCGCATGGGGCCGAAGGCCTTCACCAGATCGACAAGTTCGACTTCGCCACCGCTCACATTAGCATCCTTCCCTGTCACGTTATCGTTCATGGGCAAGGCGGCATAACGACCGACACCCGCCTGCGGCGCCATTGCATCGGTCGCCTGCTTTTCGCCCATTTTGCTCCCGGAAACCCGCATCATCAAATCCTCAGTCTCAAAAGTCCCAGGGCCAGAAATCATTAATCCGGCCGATTCCACTGGTTACCGGCCCGGTCAGTGACCGCGCCGGGTCGCGTCACATATCAAAGCCACCCATCGCCTGGGTCATGCCGCCACCAGGACCAGCCTTGCGCTCGCCACGGGTCATCCAGCGCTGCACGAAATAGGCGATGCCAACGGCGGCCAGTGTCATCGCCACCAGGATTGCCGCGATGGCATTGATTGAGGGGAAAGGCGCTGCACGGGTCGAGTTGTAGATGCGGATCGGCACAGTGTCGCAATCGGCACCGCAAGAGAGCCACTGGCTGATGACGAAATCGTCGATCGAGATGGCGAAGACCATCATCAGGCTGGAGAAGATCGCCGGCGATAGCAGCGGGAACACCACCAGATAGAGCGTCTGGAAGGGGGTCGCTCCCAGATCCGCCGCCGCCTCCTCATATTGCTTGCCGATCGAGAACAGCCGTCCGCGCACGATGACGACAACATAAGAGAGCGAGAAGGTGACATGGCCCAGCACCTGGGCGGTCGTGCCCGGCGTGATCCAGTCATAGAGATAGAGGAACACCATGGAGAGGGCGACGCCCATCATCAGTTCCGGTGTCACCAGCGGGAACAGCATGATGAAATTGGAGGCGCTGGCGAGATAGCCGCGCCAGCGGGCGAGGCCCAAAGCCAGCAACACGCCAAGCGGTGTGGCGATCAGCATATCGAGGCCGGCCAGCTTCAGGCTCTGCATCAGGGCCGCGATCAGGGTCGGATCGGTCCAGACTGAATGCGCCGGGTCGCTGTAATACCACTTGGTCAGATTGAAGCCCTGCCAGGTGGTGACCGAGCGGCCGTCATTGAAGGAGAACTGGATCGCGACGACCACCGGCACGATCGAGATCACGATATAAAGCCAGGTGATCACCACCAGGGAACGCGGCGTGCCCCAGGGATTGAAGAGCCAGCTGCGCAGTTTCTGTGTCGCTGTCGGCTGAATGCCACGCTTGGCAGAACCGGTTGCGAGGGTGGCGCGCGGCGCCGTGTTCATCTGTTCGACGCTCATGACGCCATCTCCTTCTGCGCCTTGGCGATCGAGATCATGTAATAGGCCATCAGGATGGCAAGGAACGCCGAGAGGATCAGGGTCAAAGCAGCGCCGACGGCGGGCTGCGGCCCGCCATGGAAGAAGATGTCGATCTGATTGCCCAGCATGCTGGTGGTCGGCGAGCCGGAGACGATATTCGGCGTGTAATAATCGCCGAACATCGGCAAGGCGATGATGACGCTGGCGCCGAGGATGCCATGCTTCGACAAAGGCAGCGTCACATGGGCGAAGGCTTCCATCGGGCTCGCACCAAGATCGCGCGCGGCTTCCAGCACGCTGCGATCGATGCGGTCGAGGGCGGCCAGCAAAGGCAGGATCAGATACGGGATATAGCCGTAGATCAGGCCGAGCACGACCGAGACCGGATTGCCATCGAGCCAGTTCGGTGGCGTCGTGATGATATGGGTCCAGAGCAGGATCTTGTTGATATAGCCCTCGGGCGAGAACAGGTTCACCCAGGCCAGCATGCGCATCATATAGCTGACCCAGAAGGGCAGCACGAGCAGGCCGATAAGCCAGGACTTGCTCCGCTTGGCATGGCGCGAGATGTAATAGGCGACCGGATAGCCGATCAGCAGCGAGCCCGTCAAAGCCAGACCGACATAGATCGCGGTGCGGATGAAGACCGTCCAATAGGTCTGGCCGGGCAGGAACTGCCGCAGCGTGTCGAGCATGGCATCATATTGCCAGTCGAGCGGATTCCAGGTCGGTATCGGATTTTGGAAGACCGGATCGACACCGCCGAAGGCGACACCGATCAACGCGTAAAATGGCACCAGAAACAGCAGTATCAACCATACCACACCCGGCACGGCGAAGACGGGCCAAAGCCATCTTGGATACATTCTATATTCGCCTCACTCAACCTGCGCAGCAGAGCCGCACATCCCTCACCCATTCCAGTCTGCCAATGTCTTGTCTGAACATCGGCTTTCCGGCGATCCGTCGCTGTCCCAGGCATGACGGACCGCCGGAAATCGTCACCTCAGATCAGGCACCCGAATTGAACTTGGCATAAGCGTTCTGCCACAGCTTCAACCCGGCCGGCGTCAAAGCACCGTGCTGCGCCGAGGTCGGCCCCAGATCTTCCGGCTTCAGGATCGCCGTGCGCAGCGTCTCAGGGATCGTGCCGGCCTTGATGAGGTCATCGGCATTGATCTTGTTCTGCGGCGGTTGATAGGCGGTGAAGCCGACGAAGTTGTCATAGGCAACCTGTTCGTCGAGCAGGTGGTTGAGCCAGAGATGGCCGAGCACCGGCTTCTGGCTATGCGCCAGCAGAACCCAGGTATCGTTCTGCACCGGCGTCTTGCCGACACCGCCCGCCCAATATTGCAGGACCGTCGGATCGGTGCCCTTGGCGAGATAGTTGATGGCGCAGCTGATGAGATCGCCCGACCAGCTGTGATGCAGGTAGGAACTGGCATCACCCAGCTGCTGGTATTCCTTGATGTCGATCTTCGGATGGCAGATCGGCACCATCTTCTGCAACTCGGCGAGCGAGCCATTGATGACGTCGGCATCCTCAGTATTGAGGTCGTACTGGCCCTTATACATCATGCCGAGCGACAAAGCTTCGCGCGAGTCATCGAGCACGCCGACATAGCCGGTATAGGCCTGGGCGTTCCAGAAGATCGACCACGGATTGTCGAGCTTATGGATGTCTTCCTTGACCTTGTCGCTGCGCCAGCCGATGCCGGTCGTATAAACGACATAGGGCACGCTGTATTGCGCGCCCTGGTCATAATAGGGATCCTGCAATGCCGGCCAGATATTGGCGGCCAGATTCGGGATGTAATCCTTGTTGAGCGGGCGCAGCAGCTTGCCTGCCACCATCTGCGCCATGCGGTCCGGCGTCAGATTGGTCGAGTCCGGCTTCACCTGGCCGGTCGCCATGCGGGTCACTGCCTGGTCCATGCTGTCGAAGGTGGTCAGCTCGACCTTGACATTGTACTTCTTGGCGAAGCTGTCCATCACCTTCTGATCGACATAGTCCTGGTAGTTGTAGATCTTGAAGGTGCCGCTTTCCGGCTTCAGGCCGGCCTTGATCGGGTCGCCATGCAATGGCAGCTTGACCGGCATATTGGGCCGCGCCAGTGGAATGCCGCCGGGGCCAGGCTTCTTGCCGGCCTCATCGGCGAAGGCCGAGCCACCGATCAACGGCCAGGCCGACGATCCCAAGGCCGCGACGCCACCAATCCCCAAAGCCCGCAACGCCTGACGGCGCGATAACCGTCCCAGCGCGAATTCGCTGAGAATCTCCTGCACTTCGTTATCCGTTTTTTTCATGCTCGTCTCCCAGGCTCACGCCGCAGGACAGTCCCGCGGCGTTAATTCTTCGGCATAGCTGTCGAACCGATATCGGGGCCCTGTCCGCCCACTCGATATTGACGCCTCGCCTCTTCTTGGCCGTGGGCTGAGCAGTGATATCGCGAAGAGATCGTCGTCACCCCCTGGATGACGGCAGCAGCATCGGATGGTTGCCGCACCGATGACATGCTTCATGGCGGACCGATGTGCAAACCCGGCCGCATGCTTCCCTGACGTGATACCAACCGCCGCTTTGCCGCGGCACGTTCGTTTATTATTGGTAAAAATGAAATCACAAACCGCCTCAGCCGACAATACGAAATCGGTAACGGATTGTATCATTATTCAATTTTCTTGAACGCCGGTTCAAGTTTTAGCCTCGGCAAGCGGTTAAATCCTTTACCTTCAAAGCCGCGCCTCGCAGGGCCGATCTGGCCTTCAGAGCCGGTCGCCACCACTGGAGGTATCGCGCCAAAATGAAACGCGACCGTCACGAGCAGAGTGACGGAATGTCTTTCTATAAAAATGAAAATCGCCCGGAAAAGTGAAAGCCGCCCATCGCGGGCGGCTGAAACGCTGGATCAAATAAGTGGCGGAAAATTACCATCTGCTATCGCTATCAGATCGCTCCCGCTTTTGTAACTTGGGCAACACCTTGCAACGACCTGACCAGAACCTGTTCGCTATCCGAGTGGCGGCGGAACGCGATCGGCGTCTTCCGAACCACTGCCATGAGGGTGGCCGCGATAGATGCGCCCGATCGCCTTGAGCTTTGCCGAGTTGCAGGCATTCGCGAGTCGGTACTGGCTCAGTAACCTCATCAGGTCGACATCGGTGCGGATCTCCGCCACCTGCCAGACCGGCTCATCACAGGGGCGAAGCAGGCTGTCCGGCAGGTCACGATAGACGGCAACCGTCTCAATCTGCGGTGGCAGGGGTGGCAGGCTGGCGGTCGAGGTCGCGGTGCAACCCGCCAAGGACATCGATAACCAGGGGCCCCAGCGGACGAATCTCGGTCGGATGCGCATCTGCCCTCGCTTTCAGGGATTGTAATTGGTTGTTGAGACGATTGCGCGCCATAGCTTCGGCCGCGGCGCTTTCATCGGCGATCCGTTGCGCGGCGGTAAGATCGGCCGCCTGGCGCTTCAGTTGTGTCGCCTGATCGTCGATGACCTTCTGCATCTGCGCGGTGGCGGCGGTCCAACGTTGGACATCGGCCTTTGCCATCTCGTCGTCGTGCCGCGCTGCTGCCAGTGCAGACCGGGCCGCCTCCAGTTGTGCCGAGCGCACGACGATGACGGCACCGAGCCCGAGTGTCACCAGCGCCAGCAATCCCCAGGGAAGCAGTTTTCGAAAAGCGCTGCCGCCGATATCGGCAGCGAGCGGAGCGAGAAAAGCCAAGCGATGCTCCTTGCTGAATCGAGATGTCAGCCTGTGTTTATCCGGCTAATGCAAACCGACGCGGCTAGTTGTGCCATCCATAGGCGAGACGGATCGCCTGATACGAATGCGATCGCAAACCAACCTCTTCCCGTCTACTGCCTCGGATGAGCCAAGCACGCTACCGCATGAGGCGATACCAGGCGGCAATACGGTCGACGTAATCAATTGTCTCGCGGGCGTTTTGTGCTCCGGTAACCTTCGCCAGGCAGGATTTGATCTGATCCCAGAGCGGCGCATCTTGGCATTGCCGCTGCGCCGCCAGGATATTGCCGGTGCCGGCATTATAGCTGGCCTGGGCCAAACGGTGCCGCTCGACTGCTGGGCGGTCTGCGACCCAAACTCGTGCCAGCCTGGCCATGTAGTATGCGCCGCCTTCGATGGCATATTTCGCGACATGGGGCGAAACCCCGGACCAACCAAGCTGGCGCGAGACGTCTAGCCAGGTCGCCGGCATGAACTGGGCGAGACCGGCAGCGCCCGCTGGCGATGTCGCCGCAGGATCGAGCATCGACTCCTGATAAAGCTGTGCCTTCCACCACCGCCAATCCGGCGCACCGCCCCAATAGCGATGCACGGCATTGCGGATTGCCTCGTCATAGCGATTGGTGAAAACGAGATCAGCCGCGCACGAAGGCCGAGGCCAGCAGACAGAGGCCAGCAAAGCGCAGGCCGTAATATACCGCCATCGAGAGGGAGCTCTCATGAATGCGATCGATCACCTGACGAAAGTGACCGCCTTTCATTCTTTGGATACGCCGGTCCAGATAAATGGACGCCACCAGCAGGACGCTGAACCCGACGACGGCGTAGACAACATTCAGCATGAAGGAGATCAGGATCGGCATGTCACGGCCTCATCTGTACGTGGTCGAGGAGCCAGGAGAACGCTGTCGCCGCCGCCGCACCGGCGGAGGCGACGGCAACCAGCACTTTCCAGCCGCCACGCGCCTGGTCGAAATGCGTCGTCAACCGCTGCACGGTGGCGTTGAGCGCCTCCATGGTGCGTTCCAGCTGTGCCACCGTGGCGCGCAGCTCACCGAACTGCTGGGGATCGATTTCGCCCGCCGCCATCTCTCAGCTCGGCCAGGAGAAGGCTGGAAGAGCGGCAACGAATTCCGCAAGGGTCGGCCGCAGCGATCGCCCCGCCTCAATATTGTCCAATGCGGCATAGCAGGTGGCCCAGGCACTGTCTCGCCATGCCTTCAATGCTTCGGCTTCGCGGGCAAATGGCTCGATGGCACTGCCGACATAGGAACAAGCGCTGAGGATATTGTCGTAGTCGCGCTCTTGCGCCGTCATGTCCAGCTTGGCCTGCACCGCCACCGCATAATCCCGCACATTGGGTGGCGGCGGTGGTGGCGGCGGCGCATAGTGCACACCGTCAAACGTCCATCCTTGCTCGACATCATCAGGGGCATCTTCGCGAATTTGCGCCATCAAGCTCGGATGCAATACGGGCCTAGCAGGGAAGATTTCGAGAACATATCCGTTATCAATACGAACTAGCTTTGTCATTAAGCATATTCCTCTACTACCACTATGCCCGATCCGCCGTTGCCGCCTGCAGCATAAGATGATGCACTATTGTATGCCGTCCGCCCGCCTGCTCCACCACCGCCGCTATTTGGCGAAGCCGACGGCCCTGTTTGAGGAACAGTTGATGACATTGCCGCTGCGGCGCCACCACCAGCATAAGGTCCACAAGCACTCGCGCCAGGAGTTGCAAAACCCCATTGCGATCCGACATAGCCTGTTGTGGCAGCCCCCCCTCCGCTTCCCGTGAGGTTAATGTCACCACCAAAGCCAACTCCACCCGAGCCGATGGAAGAGCCGGTGATTATGCTACCGCCGCTATTTGGCTGCCCTCCGCTACCTCCGCTAGCCGAGCACCATGTCCCAAAAGATGTAGTCCCACCGCTCCCTCCGAATGTCGGAGATGCGGAGGCTCCCGCGCCGGCGCCCCCCACCCCTACCGTTACAACCTCCGTCGAACTTAGCAAGTTAGTAGAGATGCGTTTTATACCGTAACCTCCACCGGCCCCGCAGCCTCCACTTGAAGTGACACTACCTCCGCCGATCGCGTTACCGGCACCACCTCCCCCTCCTAGGACATGAACCACAACGAAATTACTAACGGCATTTTTTGCATAGTTTCCAGAGGATAGAAATACAGTTCGATTCAACAACCGCCCCGTAGCTGGCAAGCCTGTCAGAGCCGAGGCATCCACCGCCGGCAGTTTCCCGCTGGCATCGAGTTGAATGACACTATTTGCCACAGTCCCGACATTTCGGGTGGCTGCACTGCCGAGGCCGAGATTGCTGCGCGCGGTTGCTGCATCTGCCGCACCGGTACCGCCGGAAGAAACCTGGATCGGCAGCGAGATGGCCGCGGCTGAAGCAGCGGCAGCCGCGGCACTGCTGACCGCTGTTGCGGCGCTCTGCTGTGCGATCGTCGCGTTGGTGCTGATTGCGTTGAAGGCGACGGAAGGATCTTCGGCGCTGGATATGTTGACGAGAACAGCGCGACCGATCTTTTCCGCCAATTGCTGGCACTGATAGACGATGCGGTCGAGCGCCCGCTCGATCACGGCTGGATAGAACCCGCCTTGATTAGTCAGGCTGGTCTGCTGGTCGTAATCAACCACGCGCAGCAGCGTCAGTTTCTCGGTGCTGCCGAGCGGCGGCGCACTGATCGGATAGGTGACGCTGATGCCATTCGGATCACCCAGACCACTGACTGTATAGAGCGCCGGATCAAGCAATGTTTCGACGCCGGTGGGGTCGGTGTAATAGATCTCCAGGTCTCTTGCCTGGTCGATCCGGAAGTATGTTGTCC
>DATMUQ010000924.1:0-3398 GCA_035563795.1 Terriglobales bacterium
ACAGCAGCGGCTATAACCTCGTCATGCGCTTCGATCGCGGCGGCTCGGTCAATCCCGGCACCGATGTCCGGATCGCCGGCGCCAAGATCGGCACGGTGGTCTCCAAGAGCTTCGACCCGGATAACTATCAGGCGGTCGTCACCATCAATGTCGATAACAGCGTGAAGCTGCCCAAGGACACCACGGCAATCGTCACCAGCGACGGCCTGCTCGGCGACAATTACGTCTTGCTGGAAATCGGCGGCGACGACCAGATGTTGAAAGCCAACGATCAGATCACACATGTACAGGGCGCCCTGAACCTGGCCGACCTGATCAACAAGTTCGTGGTCGGCGGCAGCAAGCAGAACTGATCGTAACGCAGGAATGGACCCAGCCCATGGCCGGTCACCAGCCCGGTAAACCCTTTGCAGCGCCAGTCTGGCATCAGCCCGACGGCAGCCCGGTTTCCTGCCTCGAAAAAATCAAAGTTCTCAATCAGAATCTGTCGGAATTGCAGCAGATGGCGCAGGATCTCGTCGAGGATGCGATCCTGATGGGATGCGATGAAACGCAGATCCGCGCCGTGCTCGATGCAATGATTGCCGGCCTCCAGAATCCTTATCGGAAATCATGACCCAAATCCGCTGTCGGTTGCCGTTCCCGGCCAGAGCCATATTCGGTGCCGGCCTCCTCTCGGCACTGCTGCTGGCGCAGGCAGCACCTGCCCATGCCATCGCCATGAACGAGGTGGTGCTGCAGGCGCTGGACAAGATCACGGCGCGGGTCTCGCGCATCACCGTGCCGGTGGGCGGGACCGTCACCTTCGGCTCGCTGCAGATCACCGCGCGCTCCTGCGACAAGCATCCGCCGGAAGAGACCCCGGAATCGGCGGCGTTCCTGCAGATCGTCGAAGTGAAGCCGGGCGAGGCGCCGGTCAGCCGCTTCTCCGGCTGGATGTTCGCATCCAGCCCGGCGCTCTCCGCCATGGAACATCCGGTCTATGATATCTGGGTGCTGGACTGCATCAATGCGGACAGCGCGCCCGGCGGCAATTCGCCGTAAAAGCGGGCCGGCATCGAGATCGCTTCATTGAGCTGCTGGCGATAATCCTCGCGCGGAATTTCCAGTGCGCCGAATCGTGACAGATGCTGGGTCACGAACTGGGTATCGAGCAGGCCATAGCCGCCAGCCTTCAGCCGTGCCACCAGATGCACCAAGGCGATCTTGCTGGCATCGGTCTCGCGGCTGAACATGCTCTCGCCGAAGAAGGCACCACCCAACGAAATGCCATAAAGCCCGCCGACCAGTTTTCCGTCGAGCCAGGTCTCGATGCTATGGGCGTGTCCCAGCACGAAGAGCTGGCGGCAGAGATCGAAGATCGTGTCGTTGATCCAGGTCTGCCGGCGCCCCGGTGCCGGCGCCGCGCATTGCTCCACCACCGCCGTGAAGGCGCGGTCGCAGGTGACGTCAAAGCGACCCTTGCGGATGGTCTTCCAGAGGCTGTGGGGGACGTGGAACTTGTCGAGCGGCAGGATGCTGCGCAGTTCCGGGTCGATCCAGTAGAGGTCAGGGTCGTCGCGGCTCTCGGCCATCGGGAAAATCCCGATCGCGTAAGCCCGCAGCAGCATGCCAGGCGTTATCTGAGGCGTCGTGCGCCGATTCGACATGCTGCGACCTTGCCCTCGCCATTATCATCGACCGGTACCACTGTAACCTGTCTCGGCGGGATCGACCAGTGTCGAGGTGTCATGGCACGCGCATGGGATATCGCCATGCTGCATTGCATCACGGTCTGTCGTGATAAGGGAATTTCACCGTGCAGAAAATTGCGCGCGTGAAATCATCACAACGATCACGCCGTTATCGTCTGTGATTCTGCGCGTCTCGTTCCGTCGCGTCCGTTGGTGCGCGAAGCGGCAGTAGGGGCAGGTGATAGAGGAAGTGCCGTCCGGCGACCGGAAGCCGGGCCGCTGGCCCAGCTTCCGAAGTCTTTGCGCCGGTCAGCTGATGCCGACGAACTTCTCGAGCCAGCGAATGTCGTAATCGCCGTTGATGAAGTCCGGCGCCTGGATCAGGCGCTGATGCACCGGGATCGAGGTCTTGACGCCGAGGATGACGGTCTCTTCCAGGGCGCGGCGCGTCCGCATCAGGGCTTCGTTGCGGCTGCGGCCATGCACGATCAGCTTGGCGATCAAGCTGTCATAATTTGACGGCACCTTGTAGCCGGCATAGAGCGCCGAATCGAAACGCACGCCAAGCCCGCCGGGGGCATGGAAGTCGGTGATGCGACCGGGCGAGGGGATGAACGTATCCGGATCCTCGGCATTGATGCGGCATTCGATGGCATGGCCACTGATCTGCACATCCTGCTGCGTGAAGCCGAGCGGTGCACCGGAGGCAACCCGGATCTGCTCGCGGACGAGATCGATGCCGGTGATCATCTCGGTTACCGGATGCTCGACCTGCAGACGCGTGTTCATCTCGATGAAGAAGAACTCGCCGTCCTGGAACAGGAATTCGATGGTACCGACACTGCGATAGCCCATCTTCTTCATGGCATCGGTGGCGATCTTGCCGATCTTCTCGCGCTGTGCCGCGTTCAGCGCCGGCGAGGGCGCTTCTTCCAAGAGCTTCTGATGGCGCCGCTGCAGCGAGCAGTCGCGTTCGCCGAGATGCACGACATTGCCGTGATTGTCGGCCAGGATCTGGATCTCGATGTGACGCGGATGGGAGAGATACTTCTCCATGTAAACCGTGTCGTCGCCGAAAGACGCCTTGGCTTCGGCGCGGGCCATGGAGAAGGCCTGGCCGAGTTCGCCGGCATTGTTGGCGACCTTCATGCCCTTGCCGCCGCCGCCGGCTGCCGCCTTGATCAGCACCGGATAGCCGGCCTCGTCGGCGATGCGCTTGGCTTCGGCTTCATCCGCCACCGCGCCCGCGGAACCCGGCACCACCGGAATGCCGAAGCGGATTGCCGCATCCTTCGCCTGCACCTTGTCGCCCATCAGCGACAGATGTTCCGGCGAGGGGCCGATGAAGGTGAAGCCGTGTTCCTCGACCATCGCCGCGAATTTCGCGTTCTCGGAGAGGAAGCCGATGCCGGGATGGATGGCATCGGCGCCGGTAATGGTGGCGGCGGAAATGATCGCCGGCATGTTGAGATAGGATTCGCGCGACGGGGCGGGGCCGATACAGACACTTTCATCGGCCAGGCGCACATGCATGGCATCGGCATCGGCCGTGGAATGCACGGCGACAGTGCGGATGCCCATCTCGCGGCAGGCGCGGTGGATGCGCAGCGCGATTTCCCCGCGGTTGGCAATCAGGATTTTTCGGAACATAGGTGATTGTGCCAGTCTCGCGAATCTTATCACGCGCTAAACTGCCCTCATCGTTTACTCGCGAATGGCGTGTCG
>DATMUQ010000925.1:0-2862 GCA_035563795.1 Terriglobales bacterium
CCGCGCCGCCAGCACGCGCCGGATGGCCGCCTGCTCCGCCTCATTCGGTGCGAGCTGGCCGTTCTCCCAGCGCGAGATGGTCGCCTGGGATACCCGCAGCAAGTCTGCCGCCTGCATCTGCTTGACCCGGCGCAAAGTGCGCCAGACCCGCAGCGAGCGACCCAATTCGGCGCCATCACCCGTTACCGGCAGCAATGTTGTTTCGGTCACTTGCATTATCTCATTCCTGCTGACTGCGTCTGCTCGGTCAGTCTAAAGCGGTCTAACATCAAGGCGGTTGCCGCTATGGACCCTCGGATCAAGTCCGAGGGTGACAGTAACGGAAGGAATTGCCCGCCAATACTGATCTCCAACTCCCTTGTCATTGCCGGGCTTGACCCGGCAATCCATGGTAAGGCTACCCAGGGTAGCTAGTGGGCTGTCGCCTCGCCATGTAGCGACATCTCCTCGCCGGCCGCGCCGCGACCGGGCCCAGCCAAATTTCGTGAATAATTTATTCCGTGCCGGGGGTGGCTTGCCATGGCAAAAAGGGCAGGCTCTAATTAATTCTCGCTCATCCATTCCGATTTTCCCGGCATCTGGACCACGATTATGCGTATCGCTCCCCCTTTCCGTCCCGTTCTGGCTGCGCCTGACATGCCAAGCTCAGCCGCATCGCACGCCTCCGGCACGAGCCGCCGCTTCGTGGTGGCGATCGATGGCGATGACACGCTGTGGCATAACGAGACCCTGTTCCAGGACACGCATGAGGAATTCCGCCGCCTGCTGGCAAAGCATGTGGACAAGCCCGATGCCGAGATCGACGAGAAGCTGCTGTCGATCCAGCGCCGCAACCTCGCCATCTACGGCTATGGCATCAAATGTTTCATCCTCTCGATGATCGAGACGGCGATCGAGATCACCGATGAACGCATCCCGGCCAGCGACATCAAGATCCTGCTCGATTTCGGCCGCAAGATGCTGACCCATCCCGTCGCCCTGATCGACGGCGTGCTCGAGGTCATCGCTGCCTTGAAGGCCGACGGCCATACGGTCTGGCTGGTGACCAAGGGCGATCTGTTCGACCAGGAAGCCAAGATCGCGCGCTCCGGCATCGCCGATCTCTTCCAACATATCGAGATCGTCTCCGAGAAGGACGAGGCCAGCTATCGCCGCCTGCTGTTCCGCCAGGGTGTGGCGGCCGAGGATTTCATCATGGCCGGCAATTCCGTGCGCTCCGATGTGCTGCCCGTGCTCGCCATCGGCGGCCATGCCTTCCATGTGCCGTATCACGTCACCTGGGCGCATGAGCTCATCCACGCCGATCCCAGCGGCGAGATCGTCATGCTGGAGGATCTGCGGGAACTGCCGGGGAAGGTGCGGGAGATGGCAGCGGGCTGAAATAGTCACCCTCAATTGACGGGCGTGATTGTACCCGCTTAGATTGCAGAGTAGCTGCAATTCTGGCGGAGAACTCTCTTGCGCAGACAGGCTCCTTTCTCAGGCGCGAGCATCGCTCCCAATGGCGGCGACGCGATGAAGCCACCGGTCATCATCAATATGAGCTTCGCTGACTATCTCGCCCTTCTGCCGCTACGGCTGAGCCTGCGGCGGCGCATGGTCATCCTCATTCCCCTGGCATTTGTTTTCTCTGCCGTGGTTGCCGCGGCCATCTGCCTGATCGTTGCCGCCGAGGCGCCGAACTTTCGGCACATCCTCGCCCATAGCAAAGGCGCTTACCTGTTGCTGATCTGGCCGGGTGCACTCATCTGGATCTTTCTCTATCTCGCTTTCTCCGCCTTCGTATTCGGGATCGCAAGGTTCCGGGATGCATTGCAGCGCGGTCCCCTCCTGATCATCGAGGCTGAAGGGTTGCGCGATCTCAGATACACGACGGCGCTCATTCCCTGGGCCGACGTCGACACCTATGATCTGATCGGCGGGAGCGGCCGGGCCGCGCGGGATATCGTGCTCGACCTGCGGAAGCCTCCGTCCAGCTCCATTCGCTGGGTCAGGCTGATCCTGCGCGCAATCGCTGTTTTAAGATTGCCCCATCGTAACCGGCTGCGCCTCGACCTGTTCGAGGTATCGGCCATGCCTGCCGATATCTGCCGGCTGTTGATCGCGATGATCGAGCATCATGGCGGCAAGCGCCGCATCCGGTGGTATGAGCCGCAGGTGCCGTAGGCGTTAGCGCCGCCTGATCCCCGTCGCCACGGCGGCGCCGAGAATGATCAGCACCGCCGCCAGCAGGATCTGCCAGCTTGCCTCGGCCCTCCCCGTGCTGATCAGCAGCAGGGTCGAGAGCAAGGGCGAGAGATAAGAGAGCGAGCCCAGCAGCGACAGCTTGCCATGCTTGGTCGCATGGTCCCAGGCGAGGAATGCCAGGCCAGTGGGGCCGATGCCGAGGCCGATGATCGCCAGTCCTTGCGTCAGATTGGGTGCCACTGTCGTCTCGATGCCGGCCTTCGCCAGCAGCAGATGGCAGGCACCGCCGGCGAGGGCGATGGCACCGCAGACACCGATGACCATTTCGCTCGGTGTCTGGCCGAAGCGGCGATTGAAGACGGAATAGCCGGACCAGGTGAAGGCGCAGCCAAAAGCCGCGAGATAGCCCCAGATACTGCCATCGATCGCGACACCATTCCTTGCCGCCAGCAGCTTCTTCGCCAGCAGCAAGGCGGTGCCGCCAAGACCGAGCACGGCGCCACCGAGATGGCGCCAGCGCAGGTGCTCGCCCGGCAGGCTGGCGGCGAAAAGCACGATCAGCAGCGGCCACAGATAGGCGATCAGGCTCGCTTCCGCCGGCGGCGTCGAGGAGAGCGCGAAGAAATAGAGCGCGTGATAGAGGAAGATGCCGATAAAGGCGGTAAACCAAGCCGA
>DATMUQ010000926.1:0-3244 GCA_035563795.1 Terriglobales bacterium
CGGCCGGCACCAGCTGATAAGACTGCACCGTAGGCACCGGCATCGCCGCCTCGGCGCTGGCATCGCCGACCGGCTGCGGTCCCGGCAGATGCACGATCATGGTGGTGCCGATCCCGGGCACGCTGTCGATGCTGAGCGAGCCGCCATGCGCCTCGGCCATCGCCTTCACCAGCGGCAGGCCGAGGCCGGTGCCGTGATGCTGGCGGGCGATCTCGCCATCGACCTGGCCGAAGGGATCGAGCGCCTTGAGGACGTCTTCCGCCGTCATGCCGATGCCGGTATCGACCACCGTCATAGCGGTGCCACCATCGCTTTGGCGGGCAATGCTGAGGGTGACGCGGCCGCCGGCCTGGGTGAATTTCAGGGCATTGCTGAGCAGATTGATGACAATCTGCTTCAGGCTGCGCTCGTCGCCGTAAATTGTCGGGCAATCCGGCATGACATGGACTTCGAGCTTGATCTGGCGGTCCTTGGCGAGGCCCTCCATCAGGCGGGTCGAGCTGCCAGTCAGCTCGATCACCGAGATCTCGCGGCGGTCCAGCTCCATCCGGCCGGCCTCGATCTTGGAAAGATCGAGCACATCATTGATCAGCGACAGGAGATGCGCGCCGCTCTCATGGATGAGGCCGATATACTCCTTGTATTTCGGCACGCCGATGGGACCGAACAATTCGTCATCCATCAACCGGGTGAAGCCGAGCACGGCATTCAAAGGCGTGCGCAATTCATGGCTCATATGGGCCAGGAAGCGGGTCTTGGCGCGGCTGGCCTCCACCGCACTCAGCCGCGCCTCTTCCAGCTTCTCGGCGAGATCGACCAGGACACGCGCTTGCTTCTCGAGCTGCTTATGCGCCGATTCCAGCTCCGCCTCGCGGCGTTTCTGCGGCGTCAGATCGGTGCGGATGCCGACCACGCTGCCATCGCTCATGCGCCGCTGGCTGATCAGCACCCAGCGACCATCGGCCAAGGGCCGCTCGATGCGGACATTCTCTTCGCTGTGCAACAGGGTCAGCACATCGCTGATGTAATCCTCGACCCGGCCCACCGCTTCGAGGAATTCGCCCTGCTCGGCACCGTAGCGCAGGAAGTCGCGATAGGACCGGCCGGCTTCCAGCAGATGGCCGGCGATCGGATAGATCTCGCGGCAGCGCTGGTTGGCGATCAGGATCGTGTCATCCGCCGCCACCAGGATGAAGCCTTCCTGCATCGCCGCCACCGCATCGGTGAGACGCTGCTGGGCGCGCTTCAATTCGGTGATGTCCGACCAGATGCTGACGATGCCGCCTTCCTTGGTGCGCCGCTCGCTGACCCGCACCCAGCCGCCATTATGCAGTGGCAGCTCGAAACTGCCGCCCTCGCGATGCTGCTTCATGCGCTCGGCGACATAGCCCTCGGGGTCCGGCATGCGGCCCATCTCGCCATCCGGATGGCGCACCATGTCGATGAAAGGCAGGCCGCTGAGCGTCCCGAGCCCGTTCAGGAACGGGAAGAATTCCAGGAAGCGCTGGTTGTGCATGATCATGCGATCATCGGGATCGAACCAGGCAAAGCCGTCGCTCAGGCTCTCGATCGCATCCTGCATGCGCTGATCGGCCACCACTTTCGCGGTGACATCGGTCATGGCGCCGACCAGCCGCGTCTTGCTGCCGGGCTTGCCCTGGCGGCTGATCACCCGGCTCTCGATATAGACCGTGCTGCCATTGCGATGACGATAGCGGCCGGTGGTGCGCAGTACCCCTTCCGGCTTGTGCAGATATCGATCGATCTCGCCCAGGATGCGCAGCCGGTCGGCGGGATCGACCAGTCGCTCCCAGCTCGCCAGACTGTTCGGCAATTCATCATCGGCATAGCCGAAGATCTCCTTCCAGCGCGGCGAGAACCAGACGTAATTACCTTCGACATGCCATTCGAAAATGCCGTCGCCGCTGCTGGCGACCGCCAGCGACAGCATCTCGCGCCCGTCATCGAGCTCGCTTTCCAGCCGCTTGATGTCGCCGATATCATGGCCGACGCATTGATATTCGGAGACCGCGCCGACATTGTCGAAGAGGGCCCGGTTGACCCAGCGCAGCCAGCGGCGGCTGCCACCGGGCAAGGGCTTCTCATATTCATGCACGCAGACCGGCTGGGTCAGCGTCAGCCGATCCAGGTGATCGAAGACGTCCTTCAATTCATGCGGCGCCAGCAGGTCGCTGAGCTTGACGCCGAGCAGGTCTTCCGGCGCCAAGTTATAGAATTCGGCATATTGCCGGTTGGCGAAGGTGATGGTGTGGTCGGGCCGGAAACGGACGATGGCTTCCTGCTGGTCCTCGACCACGGCGCGGTACAGGGCATCGCTCTGGCGCCCCCGTTCCACCGTGAGGCGCTCGGCGGTGACATCGTTCAGCGTTCCGTCGAGCCGCACCGGCTTGCCATCATGGCCCTTGATGACATTGGCCTTGGCCCGCATCCAGCGCACGGAACCGTCGGCGCAGATCACCCGATGCACCAGGTCGAAAGGCGCGCCGCCGACAGCCCGATCGAGGGCGGCGAGGCGCAGCACCTGATCTTCCGGCGGGGTGATCTCATCGAGGAACTCGCGGCGCGCCAGGAAATCATCGGCGCGATGCCCGAGCAGTTTCTCGACCGAGGGTGACATGTAATCGATGACGAAATCGGGCAGGCTCGCCGACCAGACGGCGCCGGCCATGTCGCCGAGAATCTCGCCAAGACGTGCCTGCGCCAGCGGTGCCAGGGATGCCGCTTTTTCACCGGCGTCGCTGGCAGCAGCGAAATGACGGCGCGAGGCGCTCAAGAACTGATCCGCCACCTCGGCCATCGGCCGCAGAATATCCAGGAGGTCGGCGTCATAACCGCCCGCCCGGTCGAGCAGGCACAAAAAGCCGGAACCGCCCAATAACGGCATCGCCCAGATGGCGGTGCAATCCGGCCGGACCTGCCGGAACAGGGCGGTCAGTTCCCGATCCTCCGAGGCGATGCAACCAGCCTCGCTCTTCATGCCGGCAGCCACTAATTGCATCGGGTCAATGAGATCGCCCGCCGGCAGATTGACCGTCAGGATCGGCTGCCAGCGGCAAATATATGTCCCATCTGCAGCGGTGTCCTTGAGGGTCTCTGCCGCCAGGCCGGCAGCGCTGCCGCTGACATCGACCAGCAGGCGCAGTAATTCGCCCAGCACCGCCACGGGATCGGCTCCGGCGATGATCCGGCCCTGCAGACCGATGACGGCTTGTTGCAAACCGGC